>CABYBK010000039.1 GCA_902517245.1 uncultured Bacteroidota bacterium
AATGAAAAACCTATACCCTTAGGGCCATGAAATTTATGTGCCGCAGAAGACAAAAAATCAATGGGTAGTTCTTCTAAGTTAAATTCAAAGTGACCGATACCCTGAACTGCATCAGTATGAAATAGTGCTTCATATTTATGACACATGTCCCCTACTTTTTTAAGATCAAGAATATTTCCTATTTCATTATTTACATGCATTAAACTAACAAGTTTTTTAGAATCGTCCTTCTGTAAAAGTTGCTCAAGATGATTTAAATCAATTGTGCCTTTGTGATCTACTTTTACATAAACTAGCTTAATCTTATGATTTTTTTTAAGAGCTTCTAAAGCATGAAGAACTGCGTGGTGCTCTATAGATGAAGAAATCAAGGTAGTAACTTTTAAATCTTTAACAGCACAGTTTAAAATCATATTATCCGATTCTGTTCCACCTGATGTAAATATAATTTCTTGTGGCATTGCATTTAACAAATTTGCAATTCCTTTACGAGCAGTTTCAACATAAGTTTTAGCACTACGTCCGAAAGCGTGAGAGGATGATGGATTTCCATAACATTCCTCCATTACAGATGATATGGATTCTATTACCTCTTTACGCATTGGTGTTGTGGCTGCATTATCAAAATAAACTTTCATATTTCTATTTTTGAATCTTCATAGATTTTTAGGGTACTAATTATAATTTGAATACAATTATCAAGTTGTTCTTCGGTAATTACTAAAGGGGGTGCAAATCGAATAATATTCCCATGAGTCGGTTTTGCTAATAAACCCTTCTCTTTAAGTTTAAGACATATATCCCATGCCAGATCATTCTTTTTATTATTATCTATCTCAATTGCATTTAATAGTCCTTTTCCTCTTATTGATAAAACGATTGAGCTTTTGTCGATATATGATTTTAGTGAGGATCTGAATTTTTCACCTAATAAATATGAATTATTAGATAAATTTTCATCTACAATAACTTTCAAAGCTGCCATGCATACTGATGAGGCCAGAGGATTTCCTCCAAATGTCGATCCATGTTCTCCAGGGTTAATGCATAACATTATTTCATCATTTGCTAAAACTGCAGATGCAGGAAGAACCCCCCCTGATAATGCTTTACCCAAAATTAAAATATCAGCTCTAACTTTTTCGTAATCTGAAGCTAACATTTTTCCTGTTCTGCCTAAACCGGTTTGAACTTCATCAATAATTAATAAAACATTGTATTTAGAACATAATAATCTTACGCTAGACAAGTAACCCTCATCTGGAACTATAACACCCGCTTCACCTTGAATTGGTTCTATCATAAAAGCTGCAGTATTATGGTATTTCAACTTTTCTTCTAAAGATATCAAATCATTATATGGAATGATATCGTAACCGGGCATATATGGTCCAAAGTCTTTGTATGATGATGGATCATCTGAACTCGAAATAGCTGCTAATGTTCTTCCCCAAAAATTTCCATTAGCAAAAACTATTCTTGCTTCATTATGCGGTATTTTCTTTTTTAGATAGCCCCATTTTCGAGCTAATTTAATTGCTGTCTCTCCTCCCTCAACACCTGTATTCATTGCAAGAACTTTGTCATATTTAAAAAGATCAGTAATGTATTTTTCATATACCCCCAAAACATCATTATAAAAAGCTCTAGATGTAAGGGTTAATTTGTTTGCTTGTGAATTTAAAACCTTTAAAATTTCAGGATGGCAATGTCCCTGGTTTACAGCTGAATAAGCAGACAAAAAATCAAAATACTTTTTACCGTCAACATCCCATAAATAAACACCTTCACCTTTTGATAAAACTACAGGTATGGGCTTGTAATTGTGAGCTCCATAATTATATTCAAGGTCAATAAAACGTTGTGTTTCTGGGTTTTTATCCATATATAATTAATTAAAATGTTTTATAAATATAAACCCTTAAAAGTAAGAAATATAGAACTCAATAACCTAAATTAGATTATCATTTATTTCGTAAAGCCTACTAAATTTGCCATATGTCCAGAAAAAAAATAAATAAAACTGAATATGGATTAGATGTAATAGATATTAACTCTAAAGGATTAGGGGTAGCTAAGTCTAAAAAGGGAGTAGTTTACTTTATTAAAAATACTGTTCCTGGTGATATAGTAGATATCCATGCTTATAAAAAAAGAAAAGGGCATTTTGAAGCAGAGCCAATTAAATGGGTTAAAAGATCTTCTCAAAGAACAAAACCTACTTGTGAACATTTTGGCTTATGTGGAGGCTGTAAATTGCAACATTTTAGTTACGACGGACAATTAAATTCAAAAGAAAAAGGGGTTATTAATAACCTAACGCATATTGGAAAATTAAAAATAAACAAATCTTTACCAATTGTCGGCGCTGAAAATCCATTTTACTACAGAAATAAGATGGAATTTTCTTTTTCAAATAAAAGATGGCTAACGACAGATGAAATTAAAGAAGATGCGATAATAGAGCACCGTGGTTTAGGCTTTCATAAACCTGGAATGTGGGATAAGGTAGTTGACATTAATAAATGCCATCTTCAAGCAAACCCATCGAATGAAATTCGAAATGCAATTCGTTCTTATGCACTTGAAAAAAAATTAGCATTTTTTGATCACCGTCAGCAAAGTGGTTTTTTAAGAACCCTTATGATAAGAAATACTTTAGCTGGAGAAATTATGGTATTGATTCAGTTTTACAAAGAAGACAAAGAGAAACGGGAGTTGCTTTTAAATTTTATTCAAAACAAGTTTCCTGAAATTATTTCTTTAATGTATTGCATTAATTCAAAAGGGAATGATAGTATTTATGATCAAAAAATATATTGTCACAGCGGAAATGAGTTTATAACGGAATATTTAGACAAACTTCAGTTTAGAATTACGCCTAAATCATTTTATCAAACTAACCCCAAGCAAGCCAAGATACTCTATGATGTTGCAAAAAGTTTTGCTCAACTAAAGTCTACAGATATTGTTTATGATTTATATACAGGTACTGGAACAATTGCTCTGTATTTAGCAAAATATTGTGCCAAAGTTATAGGAATAGAATCTGTTTCAGAAGCTATTGATTCAGCAAAGTTAAATGCTGAGATAAATATGATCAAAAATGCTAGTTTTGAATTAGGTGATATGAAAGATTGTTTTAATGATGACTTTATTTCACGCTATGGAAAAGCAGATGTAGTTATAACTGATCCACCAAGAAATGGTATGCATAAAGATGTAATTAAACAATTGTTAAAACTAGAACCAAAAAAAATTGTTTACATAAGCTGTAATAGTTCAACTCAAGCTCGAGATCTAGAATTTATGAAATCTAAATATGAGGTAGTCATGAGCCAGGCTGTTGATATGTTCCCACAAACTCATCATGTTGAAAATATTGTACTTTTGAAACTTAACTCAAACAATGAATAAATTGTCTTTTAAAATATTTCTAAGCCTCATATTTTTTGTCATTTTCTTTAGTTGTGAAAGAGATGATATCTGCCTTGTTGATGTTACAGAAAGTCCAGATTTGATTGTTTTGATGCTTGATAAAGAAAATACCAATAATAGAAAAACACCAGATAATTTTTCGATTCGAGCTTTAGGAACACAAAATATTCTAAATGTAAGAGCTACAGATTCTATTGCTCTACCATTAAAAATTAAAGATAATAATGTTCAATTCGAATTCATATTAAATTTTGAATCTAATAATGAAAATATTGATACTCTCCAGATTAACTATCAACGCTTTGATACTTATATAAACGTTGGTTGTGGATATAGATCAAACTATATCTTAGAATCGCCACCAGGGATAATTTTAAATTCAGGGGATAATTGGATCAAGGGGTTTGTTATTTTAAAAGATACTATTTCAGATGAGACAAATGCGCATTTGGCTATTATACATTAAACTTTTAGTAGCAGCCCAGCTATTAATTGCACAGGAAAATGAAGAAATAATTTCCATCAAACCTTCGGACAGTTTAAATTTTGAGGAAAAGATCCCTCTAAGACTTCGCTTAGGTATAGATTTATACAGAATTATTTTTTCTCAAGTAAATGATGATTATAAAGGTTTTGAAGTAGTTGGTGATTTTCAGGTAAGCGAAGATTTATTTTTAGCATTAGAATTAGGTGATGTAAAAACTACCAAAGATATTGACCAAGTAAATTTTACAACCTCTGGAAGTTACTTTAAGTTAGGTTTTGATTACAATATGCTTGAAAATTTAAAAGGAATGAATAATAATATTTCTGTTGGTCTTCGCTTTGCCTCTAGCAGTCACAGTCAAGTTTTAAATAGCTATACAATCCTTGATAGATCACGTTTTTGGCCTAGTTCAGATCTACCAATTGAAAGTGGATATGCGACTGGTGAACGTTTAAATTTGAGTGCTCGATGGTTAGAGGTTGTTGCCGGTTTTAAAGTCCAACTTTTAAAAAATATTTACATGGGGATTAGTATGAGACTAAATCGCCTGCTTGGTGATAAAATTCCTGAAAATTTTGACAATGTTTATATTCCAGGATTCAATAAAAAAACAGAAGAAAACAAGTTTGGAGCTGGATTCAATTATACATTAACATACAGTATTCCAATTTTGTCAAAAAATAAGAAGTAGATTAATTATTCCTTAATTTATGTATTTTTTTAGTGCCTTCATATATAGGAAAATATAACAACCGGGATTCTAATTTACCATTAAAAACTTTGATTTTTCTACTAGGGCGAAGACCAATACATTTGATAGCTTCCATGTTTGAGCTAATCAACCAAGCATGAGTGTTAGGAAAACTTTGTTTAAACCCATCACCAATTCCTTGATATAATGCATTTATATCCCCCTCAAGACGTTCTCCATATGGAGGGTTTATCATTAAATGCAAAGGACCTTTAGTTTGTTTATCTAACTGAAAAAAATCTTTTTTTTGGATTTGAATAAATTCACTCAAATTTGCATTCTCGATATTTTGTTTTGCTTTTTCGATAGCAGAAGGTGCTTTGTCTGAGCCATTAATTTGAATTTTAGGATTTATAACTTTCTTTAATTGACTTTCTTTTATAATTTCAAATAACTCTGGGTCCCAATCTTTCCATTTATCAAAAGCAAAAGTCTTACGGTTAATATTTGCGGGAATTTTTAATGCAAACATAGCCGCTTCAATTAAAAAAGTTCCACTTCCACACATGGGGTCTAAAAAATCAGTATTAGCTTGCCAACCAGAAAGCTGAATCAAACCAGCTGCAAGGACCTCGTTTAATGGTGCAATATTTGTAACTATCCTATATCCTCTATGGTGTAAAGAGGCGCCTGAAGTATCTAAAGAAATTGTAGAATAGTCATTATTTATATGTAAATTAATTCTTAAATCTGGACGATTCAAATCAACAGTTGGACGTTTACCAAACCGGTCACGAAATTGATCTACTATTCCATCTTTTGCCTTTTGAGAAGCAAATTGAGAATGAGTGAATATTTGACCATTAACAACACTATCAATAACAAATTTTGAGTTTACATCCAAATAATTCCCCCAAGGAAAATTATAAAATACTTTATATAAAGATTCTTCATTTTGGATTCTTACACTGTGAATAGGTTTTAAAATCTTTAATGCAGTACGCAGGCAAAGATTTGCTTTATACATAAACCCCTTATCACCTTCAAATGTTACAAATCGATTACCTTTTTTTAAATTTTGAGCTCCCAGCTGAAGTAACTCTTTCTCAAGAATATCTTCAAAACCATAAAAAGTTTTTGCAAGCATTTTAAAGTTTTCTTTCATGGTTCTTATTGGAATTCAAAAATAATCTATTTTTGCCTACTTATATTACAAAGGTTGTTAAACACATGCATATAAGCTTCCCTTTTTATTTAATACTTACATTTCTCTCTGCGTTATCCGGTATGACCATTGCCTATTTTGTTAAGTCTAAACTTCATAAAGGACTTAAAATGATTTTATCTTTCAGTGGTTCTTTTTTGCTGGGTGTATGTATTTTTCATCTTTTACCAGAGGTTTTCAAAAATCCAAAATCTGAACCAGGATTATGGATTGTATGTGGTTTAATTTTTCAAATTCTACTAGAGTTTTTATCACAAGGAGTAGAACACGGACACTCGTATAATTCAAAAAATCATAAGATTCCAGGTCTTGTTTTTTTTAGTCTATGTATACACTCATTTGTAGAGGGAATTCCTATGGAAGAAAATAATCCCTTGATCTGGGGTATATTTCTGCATAAAATTCCAATCGGAATGATACTTTTTGTAATGATCAATAAAACTCATGAAAGTAATATAGTAAAGGTTTTTTTCTTGTTAATATTCGCTTTAATGAGCCCTCTTGGTAGTTATTTAAATAGTTATTTTGACTTTTTAAGTGAATGGCAAAATGCTATTACTGCTTTTGTTGTCGGTATTCTCCTCCATATCTCAACTACAATTTTATACGAAAATAACCAAGGTCATTCTTTTAATATTACCAAAATATTAATAACCTTATTTGGCTTGGGATGTGCTTATATAATTTAACATAGTCTAGTCGTAATGATATCGACTATTTAAATTAGAATCTGATTTAATGATTGGATTTAAAGTATATTTTAAGCTGAACATAAATCACATTTCCCTTGAATCAATGTTTGCGATATAGTTATCTCTCTATTCTGAATTTTTGGAATTGAAAGATCAATTAATAAACAATCAACTCTTCCACAATTTAAGCACTGAAAATGAGGATGGTCATCGAAATGATTATTGCATGTACAATAATTACTTTTGGCATAGCACTTAATACCGTTTTTATCAAGAAATGAATGTAAGACTCTATCATCTTCTAGTTTATCTAAAATACGATATATTGTTGTTTTGTTTATTTGTAAATAAAAACGCTTAACTAGATCAGTAACAGGAATAGCAGAAGAATTGTGTTCAAATTCAGAAAGTAAAACTTTCACTGATTGTGTTTTTCTTTTAATACCCATACAACAAATTTAATACAACTAAGTTCATTAACAAATAAAAAAAATGCTATTTTCGCAACTTAGTTGCATTAATAAAATTCATAATGAGATTAATACTTGATAAATCTGACACTTTTGGGGCCATTGCGAGTTTTTTATGTTTGGTCCATTGTATTACTACACCATTTGTAATTATTGTACTTCAGTCATATGCCACTCAAGGGATTACAATAAATCCGATTTGGTGGCAAAATTTAGACTCTATACTATTAATAATTTCTCTAATTGCTGTGATTCATTCAACAAAAAATACCAGTAAAAGTTTAATTAAAATTGTATTATGGATTAGCTGGGTTGCTCTTTCACTATTCATTTTTAATGAAAAATTCTATTGGTTTTCATTCCCAGAATTAGGAACATACGTTTCATCTATAACTCTTGCTTGCTTTCATGTATTAAACATGAAATATTGTAAATGCGAGACATGTGCACACGACTTAGATTCTAAGTAAAAGACCTTTTACTTTTTTTATATTTCGTTTTTTAATTCTTTTTTTGGGCCTCAATCAAAGGGCTTTTTGGTGCTTTCCAAATAGTGTATAATAAATCTAAATCATACTCTAGGGCAGTGGGATCAAGATCAATAAGACCATCTCCATATGCACGCTGCAAAATATCCTCAATTAAAAAATCTTCATAATCGGTTCCAGGATTATAAGTGTCTTTGAGAGAAAGCTTAAATAATGAAGCTGTCGTTTGGTAAACAAAAGCTCTCCAACCGTTTCGCAATTCTTTGATTAAATTATGGGTAGTTTCGCCAGTTTGACGATGAACTAACTTAATTAAAATTCTTCCTTGGGAGCGAGAAAGTTTTTTCAATTCTGCTTCAAATTCGTCATATATAAAACTTTCAATTCGCTTCATATAAGTTTTCTTTTTTCTATTACTCTTGATATTTTGAAGACGCATACTCAATGTGTCTAAACGATCTGAAGCTAATTTAGCGTAAGGATAAACTCTTAAGGTTCGATTTCGCAAAATCACATACTGTCTCAATTCGTCCATACTCTTAAAACTTAAAGGCTGAAATAGAACTACTTCTTTTAATCGTATTCCTGCTTGAGGAATAGAGTCGGTTTCAAACTTATAAAGCAAATCTCCTTCAAAATTATTAGGTGCCTCGATCTGAGCCAAACTGAAAAAGGAGTTGGTAAAAACCAAAAAGAAAAAGATATTTTTAATAAAAATATTTTGCCTATCTGCACACAGGTAATCAAAAATCATTTCAAGTAACTGGTTTAATTTGTTTTAGTTTTTAAGGAATCAAAAATACAAATATTTTATAGGTGTTATTTTTATTGAGGAATATTCTTACTTTTGAAATTGTTTAAATTCCAACTAATCATTTATGAGCATTCTCGACAAAAAATCAATCACATTTTTAGAAAATTATTTAAATAATCCTGCCCCAACAGGTTACGAAAGTAGCGGACAAAAAATTTGGATGGATTATTTAAAACCCTATGTAGACGAATTTATAACAGATATTTATGGAACCGCCGTTGGAGTAATAAATCCAAAAGCAAAGTATAAAGTAGTTATTGAAGGCCACTCTGACGAAATTTCATGGTACGTTAACTACATAACTGACAATGGGCTCATATATGTTATAAGAAACGGTGGAAGTGATCACCAAATTGCCCCCTCAAAATGGGTTAATATCCATACAAAAAAAGGAGTTGTTAAAGGAGTATTCGGATGGCCAGCAATTCATACTAGAAAAAATGGAAAAGAAGAAATACCCAAACTAGATAACATCTTCATTGATGTTGGTGCAAAAGATAAAAAAGAAGTAGATAAAATGGGGATTCATGTAGGATGCGTAATAACTTATCCTGATACATTTAATGAACTTAATAAGGATAAATTTGTTTGCCGTGCGATAGATAACCGTGCTGGGGGTTTTATGATTGCTCAAGTAGCACGATTAATTTCAGAAAACAATATAAAATTACCTTTTGGTCTTTATATAACAAATTCAGTCCAGGAAGAAGTAGGCCTTAGAGGTGCAGAAATGATCACACAAACATTGAAACCAAATTTAGCACTTATAACAGATGTTTGCCATGATACTTCAACTCCAATGATAAATAAAAAGACTGAGGGACATACTGAAATTGGCAAAGGACCAGTCATATCTTATGCACCAGCTGTTCAAAATAATTTAAGAGAGAGAATTATTGAAACAGCTGAAAAAAATAAAATTCCTTTTCAACGATTAGCTTCTTCGAGATTTACAGGTACAGATACAGACGCTTTTGCCTATAGTAATGGAGGAGTTGCATCTGCTTTGATTTCGCTTCCGTTACGATATATGCACACAACAGTTGAAATGGTTCACCGAAAGGATGTTGAGAACGTAATAAAATTAATTTATGAAACCCTTTTAACGATTAAAAATGAAGAATCTTTTAGTTATTTTGACTAACGTTATTTAATCTTAAATTAATCGTTCTTTTTGTAAGAGCTTTATTTATTTTTTTTACAATACCTGGACCTTCATAAACAAAACCGGTATATAATTGAACTAGAGAGGCGCCGGCATCTAGTTTTTCAATTACATCATTTGGCTTATGAATCCCCCCTACTCCAATTATTGGAAAAGCGTTGTTACTTTTTTCTGACAAAAAACGAATTATTTCGGTGCTTTTGTCTGTAAGAGGTCTTCCACTAAGCCCCCCTATTTCATCTCTTTTATCTGACTTTAAATTGTCTCTACTAATAGTAGTATTAGTCGCTATAACTCCATCAATTTCTAGTGAGGTTACTATTTCTATAATATCCATAAGCTGATTTTCACTCAAATCAGGTGCGATTTTAAGTAAAATTGGTTTAGATAGAGGTTTTTTATGATTTAAATTTTTTAAAGTTGATAAAAGATTTTTCAAAGGCTTTTTATCTTGAAGGGATCTGAGGTTTGGTGTATTTGGTGAGCTTACATTTACAACAAAATAATCAACATATTTATAAAGAGCGTTAAAACAATAAACATAGTCATCAATTGCTTTGTTATTAGGTGTTTTTTTGTTTTTACCTATGTTACCTCCTATAAGGATTCCTTTATTTTTTTTTAAACGTTTAACTGCTGAGTGGACTCCTTCATTATTAAAACCTAATCTGTTAATTAGTCCTTCATCATCAATAAGACGAAACATTCGTTTTTTTGGATTTCCATCCTGGGCTTCGGGTGTAAGTGTTCCTATTTCAATAAAACCAAACCCAAAATTGGCTAATTCATTATATAACTTGGCATCCTTATCAAATCCTGCTGCTAGACCTACTGGATTAGGAAAGTTCAAACCAAATAAATTTTGTTCTAATCGTTTATCTTTTAATACATATGTAAAACTTAACAACCTGGATACACCTGGAATTTTGTTTACAAATTTAATTGTATTAAAAACCACATGATGAACCCATTCAGGATCAAATAAAAATAGAAACGGTTTTACAATTAAATGATACATAGGATAAAAAAAAACCCGTACTCAGCGGGATTAATTTAAATTATTTCTTCCCTGGTGGTGGGTTTAACTTTGAACTCATATCTAGAGAAATAGCTGACTTCTCTATTTTTAGTTTTCCTGCTAATGTCTCAACTATGCAGGTATTATCTTTATCATTCAACTCCATAATTTTAGCATGGACACCGCTTTTAGTGATAATACGATCTCCTTTTTTTATAGAATTCATAAAGTTTTTTTCCTTTTTTTGCCTTCTTTGCTGAGGTAAAATAATGAAAAAGAAAAATACAACTAGCATTAATAGCAAAAACGGAAGTTGCCCTGATAGTCCTTCTGACATATTTTTAGAATTTAATTTTGCTGACGTGCCTTTGCTTGTGCATCTCTTTGTTGTTGCTTAACAGGGTCAGGAGTTACGTTTGCTTTGATTCTTAACATTTCTCTACCCGAAGAAGTATTTGCAGAAAGAGTAACTGATTTCTGTTGGATACCAGGTTTATTACTCGAATCAAAATTGACAGTAATTGTTTGAGATTCACCAGGTGCAATTGGAGTGTTTTTTGGATACTCAGGAACGGTACACCCACAGCTCCCCCTAGCATCTACAATTATTAAATCAGAATTCCCTGTATTAGTAAAAGAGAATTTTGTAGTAACTCGATCTCCCTCTTTTATCGTTCCAAAGTCATGAGAATTCTTATCAAATGTCATTATTGGTCCTGATGATGAAGATGGTTTTTCCTCTGAAGCTGAAGTATTAGAATTATTTATTTTTTTAGCAGAGCTATTTTGACATGAATTAAAAGCAATTAAAAATATTATGCAAATAGTTAATAATTTTTTCATTTTTCTTTATATTATTATTAATCAAAAATAACAAAAAAAGTGATTACAGCAAGCCTCTTCCTTGTTTGATCATTCGTTTTTCATCAACAAATTCACGTACTAATTTATCTAATACTCCATTGATAAAATTATTACTATTAGGGGTTGAATAGTCTTTTGATATTTCCAGGTATTCATTTATTGTAACCTTAGTTGGTATTTCAGGGAAATAAAGTATTTCAGCAATAGCTATTTTAAGTATTACTTTATCCATCTGTGCTATTCTCTCTGCCCCCCAATTGGGTGTTTTCCCTTCTAATTCTTTTAATAATTTTTCTTCTTCTAAAATAGACTTCTTAAGAAGCTGAATTCCAAAATCAATATCATCAAAACTTTCATCAATTTTTGGGAATTTTAAGCTTTCTAAATTATTTGTCTTAAGTTTTTTAAGGGTCTTCAAAATAAAAGTGTTCACAACAGGTAAATCATCTATCCAAGTCAAGTTATTATCTTCTAAGTAATTATAAAGATAAGACGATGACGCAATAATATTTTTATAAGATTTAATAAGCCATTCTAAATCATCTTTTTCCGATGGACTTTTGTTATCAAGATATACTTTAAAGGCTTCATTAGAAATAATTTCCTCAACTAAATCCTTGGTAAAAATAAATTCTAAATCCCATGAGATGAATTTTTTATTTTTAAAATATTTATTTAAAACTTTATGCTGGTTAATAAATTCAAGGAAACGATTATCAGACAAACGCTTTAGCTTCAGGTATTTTTGATCTTTTAAGATCTTATGGGCATTATAAGTGACCAATTGATCATCGACATATTGTTTTATTGATTTTAAAAGTGAAAACATTAAAAAATACAAATCGTATGATTTAGCCATGCTATCTTTAAAAAATACTATTTCATCATCAAGCATTTTTCCTTCACCAACTTTAAAAGAGTAAACAGATTGCATGACTTTAATGCGGATATGTCGACGAGTTAGCACTTATCAGAACATTTTAATACAAAATTAAATCAATAATGTTAATCAACAGTTCTAATTTAAAAAAGTTTTGTTTTTCGAGTAAAATATAAATCTTCATTTGATTACCTTTAAATATTGCATGAAAGCACTTAAACACCTTAATAAATACTTTTATAAGTATAGAATTAAACTTTTTTTAGGATTCTTAATTACGATAATTGCAAGAATATTCTCCTTGTTTGCTCCACGCTTAATTGGTAATTCATTAACTGCCGTAGAAAAATATCTAAAATCTGAAAGTCTTGATTTTGAAAAAATTCAACAGATTTTAATGATCAACATTATTATTATTATTGGCGCTACATTGATTTCTGGTTTTTTTACTTTTTTGATGCGTCAAACAATCATCAATGTATCTCGCCTTATAGAATTTGATTTAAAAAATGAAATTTTTTGGCATTATCAAAAATTGACTCAACGTTTTTATAAAAACAATAAAACAGGTGATTTAATGAATCGAATTAGTGAGGACGTAAGTAAAGTACGAATGTATGTAGGTCCAGCTTTCATGTATAGTATAAATACAGTTTCACTATTCATAATTGTCATATTGTATATGATTAGTATTGCACCGACATTAACATTATATACCATTTTACCACTTCCTATATTGTCATTTACTATTTATAAATTAAGTCGAATTATAAATGCGAAAAGTGCATTAGTTCAAGAAGTTTTGTCAAACATGTCGTCTAGTGCACAAGAAAGTTTCAGTGGAATAGCAGTTATCAAGTCATATAATCTTCAAGGAATTATATCTAAAGGTTTTGACGGTTTGGCTGCAGACAGTTATCAAAAAAATATGTCTCTTGTAAGAGTTCAAGCATGGTTTTTCCCGCTTATGATTTTATTAATTGGCTGTAGTAATTTAATTGTTATTTATGTAGGTGGTAACCAATATATCAATGGTGAAATTGAAATTGGAGTTCTTGCAGAATTTATAATTTATGTAAATATGCTTACCTGGCCTGTAGCTGTTGTTGGTTGGATAACTTCTATAGTCCAGCAGGCAGAGGCCTCTCAGGAAAGAATTAATAAATTCTTAAAAGAACAACCTGAAATTAGTAATGGAAAAGGTGCTTTCAAATCAATTTTGGGAGAAATTGAATTGAAAAATGTATCCTTATTATACCCTGAAACTCAAATTAAAGCTCTAAATGATGTGAGTATAAAAATTTTGCCAGGAACTACTGTTGGTATAATTGGAAACATAGGATCAGGGAAATCATCAATACTAGATCTTATTTGTAGACTTTATGATCCTTCTGAAGGTAGTATCACTCTGGATGGTATAGATCTTAAAGAATACACATTAGATCAGATAAGGGAAAGCATTGGATATGTTCCTCAAAATGCATTTCTTTTTTCTGAAAGCATAGAAAATAATATTCGTTTTGGATCACAAAAAGTTGATCTAGAAAAAATAAAAGATGTAAGCAAAAAAGCTGTAGTTCACGATAATATAATAAGCTTTACAAACGGCTATGATACTTTGTTGGGTGAGCGAGGCGTTACTCTTTCGGGTGGACAAATTCAAAGAATCTCAATTGCTAGAGCTCTTATTAAAAACTCAAAAATTCTTTTGTTAGATGATTGTCTTTCTGCAGTTGATACTGATACTGAAGAAGAAATATTGAAACATCTCAAAAAAGTTTCAGAAAATAAAACAACTTTAATTGTAAGTCATAGAATTTCATCCTTAAAAAATGCCAATAAAATTATTGTTATCGAAAATGGTAAAATTGTTCAACAAGGGAAACATTCATATTTAATAGGTGTTGAGGGCTACTACAAAGAATTATTTGAAAAACAACAAACAGACAGAGCTAAATAATTTGTTTTGTTTATTTTTTTTAATAAAATTGTGATATACAATCAAATAAACAATCAAACAAAATGTTAAATAATTTAGATTTAAATCAGGATGAAATTTTTTCCAAAGTCCTTAGAGCGGGAAGAAGAACATACTTTTTTGATGTGAGAGAGACAAAAGCTAGTGACTACTATTTAACTATTACAGAAAGTAAGAAATTTACCAACGAAGACGATACTTATTACTATAAAAAGCACAAAATATATATATATAAAGAGGATTTTAAAAATTTTTCAGATTTTTTGAATGAAACTATGGCCTTTATTTTCGAAAATAGAGGACAAGAAGTGATAAGTGAACGTCATCAAAAAAATTATTCTAGCGGTGTAAACCCAAATTCTTAGCTAATTTTAAGGGAAAAACACTTGTTATACTTGTGTTGAATATTTTATAGTTATAATTTAAAGTACTTGTTTTCCATTTGGAATCTTAGTTTCAGGAGTCAGTAAAATAACCTCTTCATTATCTGTTGCCCCTAGAACAAGACATTGGCTTTCAAAACCAGCTATTTTTCTTATTCCTATATTAATCACTGCTATAATTTGTTTTCCTACAAGCTCTTTTAAACTATATCGGTTTGTAATTTGAGCTGAAGACCTAAGGATGCCAATAGATCCAAAATCAATTTCCAATTGATAAGCAGATTTATTTGCCTTAGGAAAGTTTTTTGCATTCAAAATTGTCCCAACCCTTAGATCGAGTTTCTCAAATGTTGAATAGTCTGTCATGTTTTAACTAATTTTGCATAAAAATACAATATTTTAAACCAGTTTAATTTCATATTTATGGCTCTAGTAGAATCTTACATGCTACCACTTGGGACAAAATCTCCAAAATTTTCATTACTAAATGTTTTAAACAACCAAAACGAGACATTAGAGGAATTAAAGGGAGAAAAAGGGACTTTGATCATTTTTATGTGCAATCATTGCCCATATGTTGTTCACCTATTGTATGGTATTATTGATACAGCAAAAGATTTTTCAAAAAAAGGAATATCAACAATTGCAATATCAAGCAATAGTATTATCACTCATCCACAAGACGGGCCTAAGAAAATGAAAGAAATAGGAATATTAAAAAAATTCCCTTTTCCTTATCTATACGACAAAAGTCAAAAGGTTGCAAAAGAATTTAAAGCTGCTTGCACACCAGATTTCTATTTATTTGACGACAAACTAGAGTTATTTTACAGAGGCCGGTATGATTTGTCCAGACCTGGAAATGAAATTC
>CABYBK010000040.1 GCA_902517245.1 uncultured Bacteroidota bacterium
TGAAGTCACTAGTTTGTATGCTAGTACAACAACTAACACTTTATCTTTAACTGCTAGTGTAACTAGCTTGATAGCTGATGTTAAGACAATACAAGGGACAAATTATGCAACTGATACAAGTGGATTACAAACTAGTATAAATTCTCTACAAGCAAGTTTAAATGCATTAAACGCATCTTTTTTAGCTACGACATATATCTATTTTGACCCAACTAATAACATAACTATAAAGGCTACTTCTAATGCTGTTGTTGGACAATCTTATACCCTCTCTGGAACTACATATAAGGTAGTAGATGATTCAACTATAACAGCTGAAATCACAGCTGGCAGATATAATCTAGTTACAACTAAGGTAACTAGTATGACAGCTATGTTTAGGGATAATACTTCCTTTAATTCTGATATTTCTTTTTGGGATACATCAAGTGTTTCAAGTACTTATCAAATGTTTGATGGTGCAGACGCATTCAATCAAAATATAGGCTCGTGGGATGTATCAAGTGTTACGACTATGCAATTTATGTTTGATAGTGCAGACGCATTCAATCAAAATATTGGCTCGTGGGATGTATCAAGTGTTACGAATATGCAATATATGTTTTATGATGCAGTCGCATTTAATCAAAATATAGGCTCGTGGAATGTATCAAGTGTTACGAATATGGGTCATATGTTTAGGCTCACTGATGCGTTCAATCAAGATATAGGCTCGTGGAATGTATCAAGTGTTACGAATATGCAAAGTATGTTCAACAGCGCTTCTGCATTTAATCAGGATTTGTCTGGTTGGTGTGTTCAAAGTAATTTTGCTTCTGAGCCAACTAATTTTAAATCTTCTGCTAATAGTACTTGGGGAAATGACGCTGCAAAGCAGCCCGATTGGGATGGTGCTGATGGCTCTGGTGCTAATTGTAGCTAATCTTCCCATACTTTACTGACAAAGCAAATCAAAGCAGATAAACCTTTTGTTGAGATTCTTTAATAGTTTTTGAGCCAAATAATTAATTTTTCACAAATCAAGGTTAACCCTCCCAAGTGGAGGGTTTTTTTGTAGATTTAAGAAATCAATAAGGACTCCTATGAGGCTATAACTTTTAACTCTAATGACAGTAAAAGTGACAGCAAAAAAATAAACCCCCACTAATAGCAGGGGTTTACAAAGGATTAAGCGGAGAAAGAGGGATTCGAACCCCCGGAGGTGTGACCCTCAACAGTTTTCAAGACTGCCGCATTCGACCACTCTGCCATTTCTCCAGTGCGGTTGCAAATATACATTCCTTTTTTATATTAGAAAATATTTAAATATCCTCTTTTCCATATGAGATTCAGGTCTACTTTGTATTTTTAGTTAATCTTATGGAAGAAATTTTTCAAGTATTATTTCTTGTTTTTATTGGATTTTTGGCCGGTGTTATAAATACTTTAGCTGGAGGTGGCTCTCTTTTTACTCTTCCTGTTTTGATTTTTTTGGGTTTACCACCGCACGTTGCAAATGGAACCAATCGAATAGCCATAGTTGTTCAGTCTCTAAGTAGTGCAGTAGGCTTTAAAAGTAAGGGGATTAGTAGTTTTCCTTTTAATGTATATTTAGGAATTAGTGCAAGTGTAGGTGCATATTTAGGAGCCCAAATAGCGATTGATATCGATGCTTATATTTTTAATAAGATACTAGCTATTTTAATGGTTGTTGTTGGAATTTTGATTCTTTTACGTCAAAAGAAATTGGAGATCAAATTAGCTGAACGTTTAAATGGTAAGTATTTTTTTTGGAGCATTTTGGGATTTTTTATAATTGGTATTTATGGGGGTTTTATAAATGCAGGAATAGGAATAGTGATTATGTTATTTTTAAACCGATTTAACTACATGTCTTTAGTTAAGACCAACGCAACTAAGGTAGTAGTAGTTTTTATTTACTCAACGGTTGCTTTAATAATTTTTTCTTTCAACGAAGCTGTAGACTGGAAAACTGGGCTTATAATGGCTTTTGGGACAAGTTTTGGTGGATGGTTTGCTAGTCGTTGGTCAGTAAAAAAAGGTGATCAAGTTGTTCGCTATATTATGCTTTCTACTGTTTTTATAATGGCATTTAAGCTTTGGTTTTTCGAATAATTTTAATAATTCTTATAACCTTCAATTGTAATTCCATATCCAGTAATTCCAATTCTCCGTTGTTGTTTTGAGTTACTTATTACTTTTAATCTTTGAATACCTAGATCATGTAATATCTGAGCTCCAATTCCAAAGTCTTTACTATCCATTTTCATAGGCGGAACCTTATCCACTTTGCCCTCTTGCTGCATTTTTATCAAGGTGTCTATCCGAGCCATAAGGTTTTCTGGGCTTTGTTCTTGATTTATAAATAATAATGCACCTTTTTTTTCTTCATTTATCAATTTAAAAATATCATCCAAGCGCTCATGTATAGAGCCTGTAAGCATTCCCAAAATATCATTTGTTATTTTAGTAGATTGAATTCTAGTTAAAATCATTTCGTCCTTATCCCAATTTCCTTTCGTAAGAGCCAGGTGCACATTTCCATTTGTTGTTTGTTCATAAGCACGCATCCGAAATTTTCCATAGCGAGTATTTATTTCATGATCAACTTTTTTCGCAATAAGACTATCGTGTTGCATTCTATAAGAAACCAAATCCTCTATAGAGACTATTTTTAAGTCAAACTTTTTAGCTACTTCCAATAGCTGAGGTAATCTAGCCATTGTTCCATCTTCATTCATTATTTCAACTATTACTCCCGCAGGTTTAAAACCAGCAAGACGTGCGAAATCAATTGCAGATTCAGTATGCCCAGTCCTTCTTAAAACTCCTCCACTTTTTGCGATTAAAGGGAAAATATGCCCTGGACGCGAAAGGTCAAAAGGAGATGTATCTTCCTCTACTAATGCCTTAACAGTAAGGGCACGATCTGAGGCAGATATCCCTGTTGTTACACCCTTTCCTTTGAGATCTACGGAAACTGTAAATGCTGTTTCCATTGGGTCCGTATTATTTGATACCATTTTACCTAATTGAAGATATTGACAGCGTTCTTCGGTAAGAGGAGTACAGATTAAACCTCTACCGTGTGTAGCCATAAAATTTATTAATTCAGGTGTAATTTTTTCAGCTGCGGCTATAAAATCCCCTTCATTTTCTCTATTGGCGTCATCAACGACAATAATGACTTCTCCATTTTTTATAGCATCAATACCCTCAGAAATAGTATTTAACTCAATTGAATTTTCTTTCATTGATTCTTTTAAAAGGTATTTTATTAATAAATTTTAAAACAGGATAATAAATATCATGTATACTAATAGAGCCCTTGTCTGCAGAAGCTCTTCTTGTTAAAATATATGAAAAAGGTGCTAAAATTAGGGTTGCCATCCATGTTGCGAAAAATGGATGTATACTATTATCCTCAGCAGCATTTTTACTAAAAAGTCCGATATAATGATAAGTTAAAAAAATTACTATTGAAAGTACTAATGGCAGCCCTAACCCCCCTTTCCGTATGATGGCTCCTAAAGAAGCACCAATAAGGAAAAGTAAAAATGAAACAAATAGTAATGTATACTTTTCATGGAGAGTAATTTTATGTAGATTAATTAATTTTCTAAAGGCAAAGAATTGAGTGTTTTTTGCTTTTAAATCTCGGATTGAGTTTTTTAACCTATCAATACTTTCCTCAAACAATCTTGCCTTTCTCCAATTCTCCTCCATGACAACAAATTTTAAAATATCAACTGGGATAGAATCATTTTCATTAATTTTTTTGTTTTTACGAACAGTCTTTCCAACAGCACTTTGTTTTAAAAAATTACTACTGAAAACAGTTTTTTCTTCATTAAAATTTATTTGAAGAGTATCAATACTTTCTCTTAATTGTTTTATTTTTTGCATTCTAAATGAAGTTGTTATATTCTCTTCCTCTAAATCAACATTATTAAATTGAGATAAATCAATATTCATTTCATATTCTTCAAATGCTACCTTAGTATGAGGAATACGTAACCGGTCCTTCATTTTTTTAGGAATTAACTCTTCATAGCGATTGCCGTTGTATAAAACTAATTTTAAGTTAGGGTCTGTTGGTTCATTTTTCATCTCCCCACGTTCAGCTTTTATAACAACGTTATTTTGTTTATCTCTTGAGTATTCATGGATTATAACATCTTTAAGAAAGCGTTCATTATCTCCATATTTAGTTTTTACTTTGATATTAATTTGACCAATTTCATTAAAAACTCCCTCTCTTATCGCAAGAGTAGGTTCTAGTTTAGCAAGGTTTCGTCTTAAATTATATGATTTTAATTCACCAAATGGTATTATGTGATTAGAAAAAAAGAACATCCCTATTCCTAATATTATATGAAAGATAGATAGGCCCAATAAAGCACGTTTAAGTGATATTCCTGTTGATTTCATTGCTGCGAATTCATAATTTTCAGCAAGTGTTCCGAATGTCATTAATGAAGCTAAAAGAACCGATAAAGGAAGAACTAAAGGAACTAGTTTAGGTGAGTAGTAAATTAAAAACTTACCAATAATTAATATATCTAATCCTTTTCCTGCAAGCTCATCAATGAAAAGCCAGAAAGTTTGAATAACAAAAATGAACATACAGATTGTAAATACGCTAACCAAACGAGTCAGATAACTTTTTAATATGTATTGATCTATAATCTTCAATTTATTAGTCGTTTATATAATAGTCAGGATATTTACTGATATCAAAATTAAAAAAGTTAGGATCTAGTTTTATATTAGTTTTTAAATTTTTTAATGTCAGTGTTGTTCGTGTTTCAGATTTGGTAATTTCTATTAAACGATAAATTATTTTTTTTTGAATATCAATTCCCAACAAGATGTATTTTAAATCACTATTTTCTTCGATGGGAATTAATTTAATAAATTGAATCGTTCGATTAAAAATACTCTGTTTTATGTCCCATTGGTATGCATAACCTTTTTTGTAAAAAAATAAAAGTTTGGAAGGATTTATGCCAAATTCGTCACCCTCCTCTAGATCATTTATAGTTATTTCTTCGTTTTCGGGTATTATAGTATAGGTTTTTATACCATCAAAAAGCTGTTCATTCCCTAAAAAATTTAATTTATAAAAATCTCCACTAATGGTTGCTGATCCCTTATTCTCTTGGCGAATATTTTCTTGGCGGTTTTCCAGGACATAAGTAAAATCAAAACTTAAGTTTTTATATTCTGAAATAGTTTTAGATACTTCATCCAAAAGTTTTCTTGCATCCTCAGATGTTTGAGCCTTGAGGCAACAACTTATAAATACAAACAAACTTAATAGAATTGTTTTTTTCATAATTATTATGTAGATATTTTAATTTCTAATCATTTAAGATACGTTCAAGAGAAGATAAGTCTGATATAAGTACTTGCCTTGCCTTGCTTCCTTCAAAGGGGCCAACTACTCCCGCAGCCTCCATCTGATCAATAATTCTTCCAGCTCTATTGTAACCTAACTTTAACTTTCTTTGTAGAAGAGATGCTGAACCTTGTTGGGCAGTTACAATTATCTCAGCTGCTTCTTTAAAAAGTGCATCTCTTTCACTTATATCAATATCCAGATTAGAATTATTTTCTTCACTAACATAATCAGGTAGAAAATGTGCATCAGCATATCCATTTTGAGCTCCAACATAAGAAGCTAAACGTTCTACTTCAGGAGTATCAACAAAAGCACATTGTATTCTAATTAATTCATTTCCTTGAGTAAAAAGCATGTCACCTCTTCCGATTAGTTGGTCTGCTCCACCGCTATCTAAAATAGTTCTAGAATCAATTTTTGAAGTTACTCTAAAGGCAATACGTGCTGGGAAATTTGCTTTGATTACACCAGTGATAACATTTACTGATGGACGCTGGGTTGCTATGATTAAATGAATTCCTACAGCACGAGCTAATTGGGCCAAACGTGCAATTGGTGTTTCTACTTCTTTACCAGCAGTCATTATTAAATCAGCAAACTCGTCAACAACAAGAATAATATATGGTAAATAATTGTGACCATCATTAGGATTTAACTTACGGGCTTTAAATTTTTTATTGTATTCCTTAAGATTACGACACATTCCATTCTTAAGAAGTTCATAACGGTTATCCATCTCTATACAGAGTGAATTTAAAGTGTTAATGACCTTTGTATTGTCAGTAATAATGGCTTCTTCAGTATCTGGCAATTTTGCTAGATAATGACGTTCTATTTTACTATATATGTTTAGTTCTACTTTTTTAGGATCAACCAAGACAAATTTAACTTCAGCCGGGTGTTTTTTATAAATTAAAGACGTTAGAACAGCATTAAGACCAACTGATTTTCCTTGACCAGTAGCTCCTGCCATTAAAAGATGCGGCATTTTTGCTAAATCAACAACATAAGTTTCATTACTTATGGTTTTCCCGAGCGCTATAGGGAGATCCATTTCTGCATTTTGAAATTTAGTTGAAGAAATTACAGATCGCATTGATACAATAGTAGATTTTTGATTAGGAACTTCGATTCCAATAGTTCCTTTTCCTGGAATTGGTGCAATAATTCTAATACCAAGAGCTGCAAGTGATAAGGCAATATCATCCTCTAAATTTTTGATTTTTGAAATTCTAATCCCTGCATCAGGAACAATTTCATATAATGTTACCGTCGGGCCAATTGTTGCTTTGATATTAGAAATACCAATTTTGTAATTATTAAGAGTTTCTACAATCTTATTTTTATTGGCTTCGAGTTCTTCTTGATTTATTGTAATTCCCTTTTCACCATAGTCTTTTAGTAATTCAAGATTAGGCATTTTGAAATTACTTAATTCTAGAGTAGGATCAAATAAACCTTGTTTTTTAATCAAACTATTAGCTAGTTCGTCTTCCACAGATTCTTCCTCTAATGTCTCAACTTCCATTATCAAGTCATCTTTTTTTATAACAGTTTCTTTAATTGGAATCTCATTCTTAGATTCTGTTGGATCATGGCTTACATCATTTGTATTTTCATTTTCTGAATTTAAATCTAATGGAACGGATTCGGTTAAAATTTCTTCATTAGTATTTTTATTTTGAGAATTTTTTTTCGAAATCTGTGATAACCAATGTTTCATTTTTTCCGGAGTCCATCCAAGCTCAATGACAATAAAACATAAAAAGATAAAGGCCAAAAGTGTAAATATCCCTATGCTTCCAATATAGTTACTAAAAAAAATATTTATTTCATACCCAACTATGCCTGATAAAAGTATTTCGTTGGGTAGAAAATATCCAAGTGATATTGAAAGCCATAGTAAGTGAGTAATTCCCCATGACCAAGAAGAAATTAAATTTTTTTTATTTCTATCAAAAAAAAATTTGTAACCAGTAAGAGCCAACAGATATGGGAAAAATATGGCACCCAAACCAACACCTTGATAAATAAAATAATGACTTAAAATGGCTCCAACCTTATTCAAAAGATTTTTGGCTACAACTGTTTTATCAGCAAATGATCCTAAAGTACTAAAATCAGCTTTCCAATTAATTATATAAGATCCAAAAGCAATAATTAAAAGTAGTGAAATCATCATAAGACCACCTCCTAATAAAACTTGTCTTTGGCGAATGAGTTTAGGATTGGATTCAGTGATTTTCAGCTTTTTAGCCATTAAAAAATTTTCTTTTATAAAAATACAAATTCAATTGTAAAGTGAGGGTATTTATATTTTTTTGCTCTGAATGATATCAAAATAAAATAATTGCATGCTAAACAATTACTTTAAAGGATTAAAAAACACATTAGTTAAACCCGAATTAGCAAAGTTTTTTTATTGAATTTAAGATTCTAATTCAAGTCGAAACGATCAGCATTCATTATTTTATTCCAAACATTGATGAAATCATGAATAAATTTATCATTGTTATCATCTTGGGCATAAACCTCTGATATAGCACGAAGTTCAGAATTTGAGCCAAAAACAAGGTCTGTACGGGATGCTGTTTTTCTTTCTTGACCAGTTTTTGGATTTTTTGAAATATAACTGTTATAACCTGTATTTTCCCAATTATCATCCATAGAAAGTAGTTGTTTAAACCATTTGTTGTTGAGTTCACCGTCAGTCCAGATTCCTTGACCAGTGAAAGAGATTCCCATAGAACGCAATCCTCCAACAAGGAGTGTCATTTCAGTTGGTGTTAGTCCAAGTAGTTGTGATTTATCTAACAGAATTTCTTCAGGGCTTACCGCAAATTCTTTTTCCGAATAGTTTCTAAAACCACATGCTTTTGGTTTTAATAAATCAAATGAACTCAAATCAGTATTTTTTTGTTCTGCATCTCCTCGTCCGGTTGTAACATCAACTTTTTGACCACAAGCTCTTTCTATGCCTACTGCACCTGCAACAACTATAACATCAGCTATACTTGTTTTTTGATCATTAGCAATTTTTTCATAGATAGATAAAATCTTTTTGAGTTCCTTGGGGTTATTCACCTCCCAGTCTTTTTGTGGGGAAAGACGAATTCTAGAGCCGTTTGCACCTCCGCGATTGTCAGAGTTTCTGAAAGTACTAGCGCTAGCCCAAGCCGTATTTACCATCTCTTTTACAGTAAGGCCGCAATTCGAAATAGCATTTCGTAAGTCTTGCTCCTCAGATGCAGTTAAAATTTTACCAGCTGGCGTAGGGTCTTGCCAAATATATTCCACGTCTTTAAAGTCTCCAGTTAGATAATTAGTTTTTGGACCCATATCTCTATGCAGTAATTTGAACCACGCACGAGCAAAGGTTTCTCCAAATTCTTCAGGATTTTCTAAAAATCTATTACATATTTCACGATATTTAGAATCTACCTTTAGTGACATGTCTGCAGTAGTCATCATAGGAAGAACCTTTTCGTTACTTCCATCTACTTGAGGAACCATATCATCCTCAGAACAATTTATAGGATGCCATTGCCAAGCACCAGCTGGGCTTTTCTTACATTCCCATTCATATTTGAATAAAAGTTCTAAGTATCCCATGTCCCACTTGATAGGGTTTGTAGTCCAGGGTCCCTCAATACCACTTGTAATTGCATCAATCCCTACTCCCGAGGCATGACTACTTTTCCAACCCAGGCCCATTTGTTCCATTGAAGCTCCTTCGGGTTCAGCTCCAACTAATGCTTCATCTCCAGCACCGTGTGCTTTTCCAAAAGTATGTCCTCCAGCAGTTAGTGCGACAGTTTCTTCATCATTCATAGCCATTCTTTTAAATGTTTCGCGGACATCTTGAGCTGATAAAGCTGGATCAGGATTGCCATTGGGTCCTTGAGGATTTACATAGATTAATCCCATTTGTACAGCTGCAAGTGGATTTTCGAGTGACTGACGAGTAGTACCATAACGATTATCTCCTAACCATTCATCTTCAGCACCCCAATAAATATCTTTTTCAGATTGCCAAATATCTTCTCTACCGAGAACAGTTCCATGGTTTGGTCCTCCCATATCTTCAATCGCAACATTACCAACAAGTACAAGCAAATCAGCCCATGAAATTTTATTTCCATATTTTTCTTTGATTGGCCATAATAACCGTCTTGCTTTGTCTAGATTACCATTATCAGGCCATGAATTTAGTGGGGCAAAACGTTGAGCACCAGTAGCAGCTCCACCACGTCCATCGCCTGTACGATATGTTCCAGCCGCATGCCATGTCATTCTGATAAAGAAAGGTCCATAATGTCCGTAGTCAGCAGGCCACCAATCTTTAGAATCTTTAAGCATTTTTTTTATGTCATCCTTCAAAGCTTTTAAATCTAATTTCATTAAGTGATCTTTGTAATCAATTTCAGAAACAGGATTACTACGATCACTGTGTTGACGAAGAATATCTAAATTAAGATTATTAGGCCACCAGTCTTTGTTTTGGGTTCCAAGATTTGGTGTGGTTGTTGAACCGTGAAATGGACATTTGCTATTATTCATAATAAGATTTATTTATAACTAAAATATAAAACCTTAATTAAGGTTTTGAAACTTTAAGTTTGGAATTTTTAATTTATTAATAAGTTTTTCTTATTCCTAACAAATAGATTAAAAAATAATTCTTCTAAACTTTATTTTTTTTGGAAATTTTAATCCTAAATGCAGCATAAAAAATTGTAATGAAAGGACTTATCCAGTTAAATATAGCATATATAAAATATTCTCCAACACTAACGCCTAAAACTCCTGATTGATAGGCTCCACAAGTATTCCATGGAATTAAAACAGAAGTAACTGTTCCAGAGTCTTCCAATGTTCTACTAAGGTTTTCTGGAGCTAACCCTCGGTCGTCATAAGCTTTAGCAAACATTTTACCCGGAATTACTATTGACAAATACTGATCAGAAGCGGTAAGGTTGATTGCTAAACATGAGGCTACTGTACTGGCAAATAATTGAAATGTATTTTCTGCCCAATTTAATAAAGCATCACTTATTCTTGTCAACGCTCCAATGGCATCCATAATTCCTCCAAAAACCATTGCACAAATAATAAGCCAAATTGTTCCAAGCATTCCTTCCATACCTCCTGAAGTAAATAAGTCATTTAAGAGAATATTTGATGTTGATATTTCTATAGAAACAGATATTGCATCCATAATAGCTCGATATGCTGAAGCTGGAGTCAAGTGTTCAGAGTTGTTAATTTCAAGAAGTATTCCAGGTTGAAAAATCAAAGCAAACAAACCACCCAATAATGTTCCAATTAAAAGAGCAACAATTGGAGGAGTTTTTTTTACAATTAATATAATTACAGTAAGAGGTACAAGAAAAAGCCAAAAATTAATTGAAAATTTTTCGTTGATTGCTGTCATTAAACTTTCTGTATCTGCAGTTCCAGCAGCTTCATAAGTTAAGCTAAAAACAAAAAATACAATAAGAGTAATGATTATGCTAGGGACTGTCGTATATGTCATGTAACGAATATGAGTAAAGAGCTCTCCACCAGCCATTGCTGGTGCTAAATTAGTAGTATCAGATAAGGGTGACAGTTTATCACCGAAGTATGCTCCTGAGATAACAGCTCCGGCTACCATTCCAGATGGGATCTGTAATACTGTACCGATTCCAATAAGTGCTATTCCTACTGTTGCAGAAGTTGTCCAACTACTTCCAGTTGCTAATGAGATAATCGCACAAATAATAATGCAAGCTGGTAAAAAAATATTAGGGTGTAAAATCTGAAGTCCGTAGTAGATCATCGCAGGTATAATACCACTTATAAGCCATGTTCCTGCTAGTGCTCCTACAAAAAGTAAAATTAGTAAGGCTCCAGTTACTGACTTTAAATTTTCAGCAACTTTTTGGATCATAAATTCATATTCGATTTTATTTTTGAAGCCTATTATTGCTGCTACAGCACCGCCAATTAAAAGGATAAACTGGTTAGATCCACTAAGTGCGTCATCTCCATAAATAAAAACATTATATGATAGAAGTACAACTAATATAAATATTGGAAAGGCTGCAGTAATTAAAGAAATATTGTTTTTTTTCAATTTTTTTTCTCTTGATGCAAGTTTAATCAAATAAAACGAAATCCTTTCTTTAAAATGCTCAAAATAAAAAATGTAAGATTTTAAAAATCCATTCTGAAGGATTATGATGTGCCAAGAAACATTCGTAATTTCGAAACATTAAATTAATTTTAGTTATGAGTGTTTTTGATGTTGCTATTATAGGTTCAGGACCAGGTGGATATGTTGCTGCAATTCGTTGTGCCCAATTGGGTATGAAAACAGCATTAATAGAAAAGTATAATTCTTTGGGTGGAACTTGTCTGAATGTTGGATGTATTCCATCAAAATCTTTGTTAGACTCCTCTCATCACTACGAAGATGCAACTAAACATTTTTCAGAGCATGGAATTGAATTCAAAGGTAAAATCAATATAAATTTTAAACAAATGATCGATCGAAAGGCTTCAGTTGTAGACACTACTACTAAAGGGATTGATTATTTAATGAAAAAGAATAAAATAGAGGTCTTTAACGGAATTGGAAGTTTTATTGATTCAACTCAAATTCAAATCGAAGGAAATAAAAAGCAAATAATTGAGGCTAAAAAAATTATCATTGCCACAGGATCTAAACCAGGAACTTTAAGCTTCATCAGTTTGGATAAAGCAAGAATTATTACTTCTACGGAAGCTTTAAGCCTCAAAGAAATACCTAAACATTTAATTGTAATTGGAGGGGGAGTAATAGGGCTTGAGCTGGGTCAAGTTTATCGCCGTCTAGGATCTGAAGTTTCTATTATTGAATATGCCGACAGAATCACTCCAGTTATGGATTCTGGTCTTTCTAGAGAATTAATGAAAGTGATGAAAAAACAGGGTGTAAAGTTTTATCTTTCTCACGAAGTCAAGGATGTTAGTCGAAAAGCTAAAGTTGTAAGTGTAACAGCACTAGATAAAAATCAAGATGAAATTAAATTTAAGGGTGATTACTGTCTAGTTTCTGTGGGAAGACGACCCAATACGGTAGGGTTAAATGCAGAAGCAGCAGGTGTTCAAATCAATAAACTTGGCCAAGTTGAAGTAAATGATCATTTGCAAACTTCAGCATCAAATATTTATGCAATTGGAGATGTAGTAAGAGGGGCAATGCTTGCTCATAAAGCTGAAGAGGAAGGAGTTATGGTTGCAGAATTAATTGCAGGTCAAAAGCCTCATATTGACTACAACTTAATTCCAAATGTAATTTATACTTGGCCAGAAGTAGCATCAGTTGGAAAAACAGAAGAACAATTAAAAGAAGAAGGAATTTTATACAAATCTGGGCAGTTTCCAATGCGTGCGCTTGGACGTGCCCGTGCGAGTATGGATACAGACGGTTTTGTGAAAATTCTGGCAGATAAAATTACAGACGAAGTTATAGGGGTTCACATGATTGGAGCTAGGGCTGCAGATTTGATTGCTGAAGCAGTAACAGCTATGGAGTTTCGAGCTTCAGCGGAAGATATAGCTCGGATGAGCCATTCTCATCCAACTTATGCGGAAGCTGTTAAAGAGGCTGCATTAGCAGCAACTGAAAACAGACCACTTCATATTTAGTCATTCTTAAGTATTGAAGAAGTTTTAAGAAAAATGTTTTTCCATTTTCTTTCTAATAATATCTAAACCCAAATTACCTATACTGCCAATATGACTATGTTCTACGCCCCTGTTGGGCTTGAAGGTGTTTTTTTCTATTGCGTTACCTAGTTCCCGGTAAGCATCTCTGAAAGGTTTTCCATCTAATACCTCCTGATTGAGAGTGTCCACAGTAAATAGTTCATCGTATATATCTAGGTTAGTAATATTTTTTTTCACTTTAATATTTGGCAGACTAAAAACAAGGATTTCCAAACAAGATTTTATTTCATGAATAGCATCAATTATTGGACCTTTGGTCAGCTGCAGTTCTCTGTGATAACCGCTAGGAAGATTGGTAGTTAACAAAGCCAATTGATTTGGTAAAGCTTCTAGGCTATTACATTTTCCTCGTACTAACTCAAATAGGTCTGGATTTTTTTTATGAGGCATAATACTTGACCCTGTAGTTAAATTGTCTGGAAAAGAAATAAAATTGAAATTTTTACCCATATAAAGGCAAATATCCATACTAAGTTTTGACAATGTACTTCCAATAGACGATATGGCTATAGCTGTACTTTTTTCAAGCTTTCCTCTTCCCATCTGAGCTGCTACTGAATTTACCTTGAGTTCTGAAAAACCTAAAGATTCAGTAGTAAATTTCCGATCTATTGGAAAAGCACTCCCATATCCAGCGGCACTTCCTAATGGATTTTGGTCAGCAATATTGTATGCACCTTGTAAAAAGTAAAGATCGTCTATTAAGCTTTCAGCATAGGCTGAGAACCACAATCCAAAAGAAGAAGGCATGGCTACTTGTAGATGTGTGTATCCAGGTAATAACTTTTTTTGATGTTTTTCAGCTAATGACAATAATAATTCAAATATCTCCTTTACTTGGTTTTTTATTTCACTTAACTCATGTTTTAAATAAAGATGCATGGCAACTAAGATTTGGTCATTCCTTGATCGTGCCGTATGAATTTTTTTTCCAAGGTCACCTAATTTTTGTATCAATAAATACTCAATTTTAGAGTGCATATCCTCAAATTCATTCTCTATTGTAAAATCACCTTTTTTTGCTTGACTTTCTATCTCGATTAAAGTTTGTTTTAGTTTTTTGGCTTCAAGTGAACTAATTATTCCAATTTTAGAAAGCATTTTAGCGTGAACAATAGATGCTTGACAATCATATTTTGCAAGCACAAGATCATATTCACGATCTTTACCAACTGTAAATAGATCTACTTTTTCATGGGCTGTTGACCCTTTTTGCCAAAGTTTCATTTTAAAGTATTTTTTTTAATAAGTTAATATATAAAGTAATAGCTTCATCTATTTCTTTAATGAAAATAAATTCGTTTGCGGTATGTGATCTGGTAGAATCACCTGGCCCTAGTTTTAGTGATGGACAACTCAGTTTTGCTTGATCAGATAAAGTTGGGGAACCATAAGTGCTTCTGCCTAGTTCAATCCCAGCTTTAACTAGAGGGTGATCTATTGATATAGAAGATGATTTTAGGTTTAATGATCTTGGTGTTAAAGTCAATGGTGGATCTTTTTGTAGTATAGCTACAATCTCTTTATTGTTGTAACAATCATTTACTCTAACATCCACTACCAAGTCAACACAAGCTGGAACAACGTTATGTTGGTTTCCAGCTTTAATTTGGGTAACAGTCAATTTAACAGGACCTAAAGTATTCGATACTTTCTCAAATGAAAAATTTTCTAACCATTTTATAATATTTGGAAGTTTTGAGATAGGATTATCATTATTTGGGTGAGCTGCATGGCTAGCTGTACCCTCTACTTTTCCATCAAATACAACTAATCCCTTTTCTGCAATTGCTAATTGCATCATAGTAGGTTCACCCACAATGGCGACATCAATTTTAGGTAGATTAGGTAGCAGACTGTTTAAGCCATTTTCACCAGAGCTCTCTTCTTCCGCTGTAGCAGCTATTATGAGATTGTATTTTAGATTTGGGGAATCATAGTAATGAGTGAATAATGCAATTAATGAAACCAAAGCCCCACCTGCATCATTACTTCCTAAACCAAATAATTTTCCATTTTCTACATGAGGTTTAAATGGATCTTTGGTGTAGGCAGAGTTAGGTTTTACTGTATCGTGATGAGAATTTAAAAGAAGAGTTGGTTTATCATCATCAAAAAATTTATTAAATGCGTA
>CABYBK010000041.1 GCA_902517245.1 uncultured Bacteroidota bacterium
GCTATTGTAATTGGCGCTGGAGTTGAAACACTAACTACTGTTAAAGCTGTGTCATTGGATATATCTGCTGCTGCAGATCTTGAAACTGCTACTATTGATATGGCAACTGATTACGATCCTTTATTAACAGCAACTGCTGCTGCAACTGCTGCTAAAGCTGCTGCTTACGCTAACGTAACTTTTGCTTCTCAGGATTTAATTACCGCTAGTGTTTCTGGTAAGGTAGGTACTTTAACTGCAGATGGTCAAAATAATTTGACTACCTTAACTATTACTGGACATGCTACTGCGCTTGTTGCACAAAACAATAATGATCTTGGAACTTTAACAATGACAGGAGCTACTATTGGTAATATGACACTTGATAACAATGATAATATGGAGAGCTTAACTATAGACGCTACTGCATATGTTACAACGGCTGATGCTGGAATAACTGTTTCTGTTGATGGTAATGCTGATTTAACATCATTAACAATCAAGACTGACAAAATTGATAATTTATCAATCCAAACTAATGACGATTTAGCTACAATAACTGCTGATGGTTTAGCTACTATCGGTGGAGCTACAGCTACTGTTGCTGTAGATAATAATGATCTTAAAGCTTCACTTGCTGCAGATACTTACCAAGCTTCTGGAACTGATTTAGGAGGTTATACTCAAACAAGTATTGTAGGATTCCAAAAATATTTGGATGCTGCCGTTGCTGCACCTTCTACATCAGGAGGGGTTAAAGTTTTCTTTGATGAAATTGATTCATATACTGTTCAGTCAACTGCAACTGGTACTGCTGCTGATACAACTGTTCCTACTGTTGCTTATGATGCTGCTAATATTTACGCAGTAGCATACGTTACAGGAGATACAAGTACTGGTAGGGAAGTTAAGCAAGCAGTTACTCTTGTTTTACCAGTTACAAGAGATGCGAATGGTAATGATGTAGCTCTTAACACTACTGCAGCTAATGATGCGATTACAGTCACAAACGGCCTTGGAGGATCTTTTGTTCATACTAACTCTACTGCGGTTACTACTGTTGATCAATTAGTTGCTGCAATGAACGGAGATACTACTGTCGCTGGTGTTACACTTCAAGCAGACAGAGATGCCTTCCATGAGCAAATAGTTTCTATAGCTTATACTTATTCTAATGGTGCTGCTGCAACAACATCGTCTGCTGATGGTGGAGCTGGGAACCTTTACTTTACTTATGGAACAGATCCTGAAACTGGAGCTCCCATCGCTACTGTAGCTGCCGTTGCAGCAGGTTCTGCGTCAGGTGCTATAGCAGTAGATATTGCTACAGCTCTTAATGCTGCGACTGCCGCATATATAGCGACTGCAACCCTTGATGGTAAAGTTCACATTATCGCTACAGTTTCTGGAACAGCACAGGAAGATAGAGGACCAATTCCTCATGCATTCCAGACTTTTGCTGTTGACGCAACTGCACACACAACTACAGTTGATCTTGCAGGAGCTTTTGGAGCGCATACTACAGCTGCTTCAGCAATGTCTAACATAACTGCAGTTGCTAGTGGTCTATATAACTTTACTACAAGCTCTAACAGCTATTCAGGTGTAAGAGTAACAGCTGTTAATAACTCTACTACGCAAGCCCTTACTATGGGTATAACTACGGGAGCGACTTCTTCTGCGTTTGCAGGTAATGGAGCTTTAATAGGAGTAGGTGCTGGTAACGTGCAAATTGCACAATTATTAGCTGCTGATACAAACATCACCAATTCTGGTGTAACTAGTAGTGTATTAGACTATGTTGCTGCTTTTTCTGATGTAGAAGCTGTAGTTACTACAGCAGGTGCATCTACTGATAGAACTGGTTGGTTAAGTAACTAATCTAGATTTTATAGAGTAATTTTACATTACTTTTTAAATGAAATTAAGTCCCTCTTTTAGAGGGACTTTTTTTATTTTAGCTATGTGAGGCTAAATTTAAATTTCCTGTTTTTAATCCTTTACCTTGTTGTTGGATTTATCCCTAATTTCGGTTCCGTTGACAGGATTGCTACTCATTGGTTATATTTAAATATAGTTAGCTTCCTTAGCATTATTTTTTTTCTTTCTAAAAATCCTGGGGTAAATATCATAAAATCAATTACCTCAAATAAACCGTTAGTTATATTTATTGTATTTGGAGTTTGGGCTGCAATATCAATTCTATATTCAATTAATATTACTGAGTCAATTATAACTACAATTAGGTTATTTAGCTTGATATTAACAACTATTACGGTTGGGCTTCACCTATCCCAATTAGACAGTTTAAGGAATATTTTTGTTTTTATTCTCTTCCCCATAATTTTATATGAAATATTTCGTCCAACAATTGAGATCTATAGGATAACTTCCCAGGTTCATTTCACTTTTGAATTAGCAAATTTCTTAGAAACATTTACCCCAAATAAGAATATTACTGCTGCTATCATAACAGCTCACATGGGCTTCTTTTTTATGCTAAGATTTTATTTAAAAAAATTTGAGAATTTATTTGTTTTACTGATTCTTTTTGGTACTGTGGTTATATTTTTCATTAGTGCTAGAGCCTCTATAATTGGATTAATTTTAAGCTTAGTATTTGTTTATATTTTAACTTTTTTAAAGAAAAAAGAAAAAATTTATTTTCTAAATAAAGTATGCTTGTCTGTTATTTTTGGAATTTTTGTTTCCAACCTATATTTAGGAAGTGATAATACTGCTTCATTTCAAAGTAGATTGACAAGTGTTAACACTAAGGATGAGTCAACCAATCAAAGGGTAAGATTTTATAAACACGGAATAAATCATCTTTTAAAGAATCCAATTGTTGGAATAGGTATTGGTAATTGGAAACTAAAGTCTATTGAGTATGATTCAGAAAACATAAAAAATTATGTGGTCCCTTATCACCTTCATAATGATTTTTTACAATACGGGACTGAAACGGGTATAATAGGGATGCTATTATATTTATCACTTTTTCTCGCATTATTAGTTCAAAATGTAAAAAGAATTGATTCTAATTATTATTTGTCTATATCCTTAATAATTTCTCTTTCAGTGCTTTTTATTGATTCAAACCTAAATTTTCCACATCATAGACCTATTATGATGATACTACTTGCACTTATAATATCATTAACAGAATTAAACAGGACAAAAGATTTTGAAAAATAAGATTTTATTATTGGGATTATTATCAATAGTCACTTTGTTTATTTTTTTAAACTTTAGAGTATATAAGTCCTATGTCCAACAACAAACAATGCTAGGCGACATAAACAACAATACGCAAGATTTTCTGGAATTTGCAGATGATATTGAGGTAGATTTTCCTAATACATCGGTAACCTCAATGCACTTAAAGTCAGTAAAAGCGAGATATTTAATAACAAGCAAAAGATATGATGAAGCATTAGATTTACTAAATACTATTGAGTACGATCCTTTAAAAATGTCTATGTCTCAAAAAGCTGAGATTTATTTTTTTAAGAACGATCTTGGTAATATGTATGGTAATGCTAAAGAATCTTGGGAGTCACTCCCTTTAAATCAAGCTCATTTAATTTGGTATTTAAAGGCGTTATCAATATTTAATAAAAAGCAAGAAATCATTAATATATATAAAGAATATAAAGAAAAGAGCGATACCTTAAAATGGATTTATTTTTATTTTACAGCTGCATTTAACATCATGGATGACTTTAATAGCGAAATAATAAAAGAACAAGCAAAAGGAGCATTATATTCTTATGGGAGCAAAAATCTTGCAGAATTAAATACGATATTATTTTACATAATATATGGGGAAAACCAATTTAAAGAATCACTAGAATTTTCTAAAAATGGACAAGAATTGTTTTCAAAAAATAATTTTTTAGATGCAGCTGAAAGTTATCAAAATGCGATTGAAAGGTTTCCAATAAATCCCGACCATTATTATAATAAAATGGCAGCGTTATTTCAGTTGAACAAACATTCTAAAATTTTGGAAACATATGAAACTTTACCAGATTCTATAAATCCAAAAAATGGGCAATTCGAATTTTTAGTTGGCAGATCTTTTTTAAATGCAAAGGATACTATAAAAGCATGTGAATTTTTGAATATTTCCAAAAACTATAATTACGAACCTTCTTTGAGTTATTTAAAAAATTTATGTTTGAACTAACTTAATAAATAAGTAAATAATTGCCAGTTCAGAGCCTATAATTAAAAAGAGTGTTAAATAATGCTTTTTTACTTTCCGCAGTATTTTATGATGGATGTGATTACTATCAGCTATAAACGGTGATCTCCCATTATAAATTCTAATTACGAATACCCTGAGTAAATCTATTAGCGGATATAAAATAATTATTATTGAAAAAGCAAATTTATTTATTTCAAGACCTGTTTTAAATTGAAATTCTGGGCTTAACACATAAAAAATATAACAAGCAATTACACTTCCTAAAAAAAGTGACCCACCATCACCTAGAAAGATTTTTTTATTTTTCCTAAAATTGAAATAGTAAAGTGAAATTATTCCACAAATTAAAATTGAAGAAAGATTGAAAAGTGGAGTTTTAGTATAACTAAACAACTCAACTATTAAAATTGTTTTTAATATTTCAGTTATCGCTAATCCGTCAATTCCGTCAATGAAATTGATAGCATTTATAATTACAAGAAAAACAAATATTGTAGTGAATTGAGCTATTATCCACGGAACTTCATACAAACCCAAAAACCCGTGATAGTTTGAAATAACAAATCCAAGATCGATTAAAATTTTTGCAACTATTATTTGCAACAAAAATTTCAATTTAAAATCTGCATTGTAAAAGTCATCGTAAACACCGACGATAAACATTATGCCCAGGGGAATAAGTAAAGAAAAATCAAAAATTTCAATTGAATTAAAATAAAAGTAATTTGAAACTAAAAAAAGTGATATAAATATTGATATCCCCCCTGTTTTTGTTGCAAGTGTATTGTGAGAGCTTCGGTGATTGAAAGCATCAAATTTTTTATATCTGATAAATAATTTTTGAATGGCGTAATTTAAAATTACACTTATACAAATGATTATAATCAATAAATTATTATTCATATTCAAATATAAAGCTTACTGACCGATTGTTTTTTAAAAAGAGTATTTTAGTGGAAATAAATTTCCAATGCCTAAAAAGAGTTTATCAACTTTTGATTCTGTTAACTTTTTAGGCCCATTAATAATGGGCTTATACTTATGTATTGGCTTTGTACCTAATTTAGAGGCTGTTGATAAAATTGCTCCACAATGGCTTTGTATGAGCATAATAAATCTTCTAAGTATAATATACTTTATATATAATCGAAAATCACTAGGGTTGGGGATAACTTCTAATTTGAAATCCTTGCTGAGCTTAACATATATAGCATTTATAATATGGGCTTTAGCATCCATTATTTATGCAATAAACCCAACTGAGGTTATAGTTAATATCAGTCGACAAGTTAACGTGCTTGTGATGTTCTTATCGATGGCTATTTTTTTATTTTTTTTAAAAAATAAACTTCGTTTTATACCCTGGGTGGTTACTTTGATTTTAGGGATAGAAATTTACTCAGTTTTAAATGAAGCATTAGGAATGTTAAATACCATTGGATATATAAATTCAGGGGATTTAAAGGGGGTAACAGCCAATAGGAACATAACTGCATTTTCCTTGGCCATTAAAATTCCCTTTGTTTTGTTTTTGATTCATATGTTAAATAAAACATGGTTAAAATTGATTTTATCTTTTTTGTTATGTATGGCCATATTAGGGCTATCTATGATTCAGTCAAGAGCATCTTTTATTGCCGTTGGACTAATTTTTATAGCTTATACGGCTCTCCATATTGTATTATACCTCAGAGAAAATAAAAGGTTTTCACAACTATTAAATTTAGGATATTTTTTAATTCCTCTTTTATTGGCAATTACTATAAATCAGACTACTCTATCTGATAGGGGAGCTGATGCAATCTCTAGAGCTGCAACTATTTCTCTTAGTACTAATGACGGATCTGTAAACCAGCGATTGAGATATTATGAGGATGTGCTAACTCATTTACTTAAAAATCCCATTTTTGGAGTAGGCCTGGGAAATTGGAAGTTAAAATCTATAGACTATGATTCTAAAGACATTGTTGGTTATGTTGTTCCATATCATGCCCACAGTGATTTTATCCAACTTGGAGCTGAGCTAGGAATTATTGGATTTTTGCTGTATTTAGGGATTTTTATATGGGCTTTATACTATGTTTATATCTTAATTCGGTTTTCTGATATAGAGGTTAATGAAAAAGTTTTCTTATTTCTAATTATTACTTCTTTAGGAGTTTACAGTGTAGATGCTAATTTGAATTTCCCAATAGCAAGACCACAAGTTTTGGTTGTTTGGACGCTAATAATGGGAATTATAACAGTCTATTTTCAAAAATATAAAGGGCGATTAAATTTAATTAAATCTAATAATACAATTAATAGAATTTTTTTAATTGCTGCAATTTTAATTATTATACCAAGCATATACGTTAGCAATAAGGTTTATGAATCTTTGAAAGGACAAATGTTTCTTCTTCAAGATTTTAATTCAAATCAATTTAATGTACCTCTAAATCAACTCGATAATATTGTGCCTAACATTCCAAACATTACAGTAACCACTATCCCAATTAATTCTGTAAAAGCAAGATATTTTGTGAATTCCAGACAATATGATAAAGCATTAGCATTATTAGACAAGGGGACAATTGCAAACCCATATTTATTTTATAGTGAGGTTTTGAAAAGTCAAATATATCAGCAACGAGGTCAACTTGATAGCGCAAAGATATACGCTAAAAAGGCTTTTTTTGGACTACCAAATAATGACTTACATTCATCTAGATATATAAATCTAATAAATATAACAAGAGATAGGGACGCACTAGAGGAAGCCTTCGAGCTTTTGACATTTAATAACAAAATAAATAATTGGAAGAATTATTTGATTATTGCTAATAGCCTTTACCCCAAAGGGAATGAAAATCTAAAAGATAGAGCAGAAAGAGCAATGAAAATTTTTCCAGGCAATCAGGAGTTTATTGCTCTTTATAGAGATATTGTAGTTGGACAGATAGGTGTTAATGCAGCTGCCCAGTATTCAAGTAATGGGTTGAAATATTATAATGAAAGGGATTATAAAAATGCAGCAAGTGAGTTTGAAAAAGCTATTGAATCAAACCCTCTTGATTATACCCATTATGAAAATGCAGCAACCTCTAATTATTTAATTGGTAATATAGAAAAAGCCTTAGAACAAATCAATATTGTTATAAATGAGATGAATCCTCTTAATGGTAAATGTGAATACATTAAAGCAATTATATTTATCAGAATGGGTGATCCAGTCGGAGCATGTCCATTATTGGAAATATCTAGAGACTCTGGATATTCACAATCTGAAGCATCTTTCAACCAATATTGTAATTAATTTAATCTCTCTTTAATAAAAAGATTCATTTTATTTTGCACATTAACAAATATTAAGTACTTTTGGTACTTGATAAGAGGTTAATTAAAAATATTTTATATGCTCGGTTATCTTTTATGTTGTATACTTTAAGAGTTAACCGAGTTTGTTTTTTTTAGATGAAATGGCTTGTCCTTTATACAAAACCACAGCATGAAATTCGTGTCTCAAACTCATTGAATTCAATTGGGATTAAGGCTTATTGCCCCACTTATAAGAAAATTGTTCAATATTCAGATCGTAAAAAAAAAGTTGAAAAGCCTCTTTTACCATCTTATGTTTTAGTTTATATATCAGAACAAGATCGTCAGAAAGTTTTTACAATTTCTGGTGTTGTTCGCTACGTTTTTTGGCTTGGGAAACCAGCTGAAGTTCGCTCTAAAGAAATAGAAGATTTACGAAACGGTTTACAAGGATTTATTCAAAGTTTTTCTTTAAAACAATTAAAAAAAGGGGCTAATTATAGTATTACAGAGGGACCTTTGAAAGGCCTAGAAGGCTCGGTTGTTTCTCATGCAAAAAATAAATTAAAATTAGAATTAACAGGCTTAGGAATGCTAGTTACATTGAACTTAGCTTAAGCATCTTTAATGAAATATTTGTGAGGTTTGTCTAATGGGTCAGACAGGGCGGAGCCATGAAAAAAAATAATTTTAAAATCTAATGTTAGGAGAATTAATAACCTCTAAAACCCGTTTACGATTAATGATAAAATTTTTCGTATCACAGGCCAATAGAGGATATCTTAATGGTCTTGCAAATGAAATGGGGGAATCTACAAATGCTATTAGAAAAGAGCTGAACCATTTGCAAAAAGCAGGATATTTAGATAAATTAAAAGTAAATAATAAGGTAGAGTATAAAGCTAATATTAAGCACCCATTATTTGATGTTCTCCGAAAGGTGGTATTGAAACATTTAGGGTTAGAGGATGTTGTTGAGAAAGTTCTCGAACGCATGGGAGCAGTAGACCAAATTATATTGGTAGGTGATTATTCTAAAGGGATTGATTCAGGGCTCATTGAAGTTTTTTTAATTGGACAAAATTTAAATATGAATTATATAGCTCAATTAGAAGAGAAAATTGAAAATTTAATTGGTAGAAAAGTAAGTTTTTATTTGGCCTCCAAGTTTTTAGCTGATAGAGAACACATCGAATTATATAATTCTAGTAATAAATAAAAGATAATGAAACCTAAAGCAATTATAGTTTCAGGATATTTTAATCCACTTCATAAAGGACATATAGAATACTTTCATTTAGCAAAAAAGCAGGGAGATGAACTTTTTGTTATTGTAAATAATGATTTTCAAAGAAAGCTTAAGGAATCAAAAGTATTTATGAATCAGGAAGAACGTATTTTGATTCTGAATGAACTATCAATAACAGATAAAGTTATACTGTCTATTGATCAAGATAGAACTGTTTGCAAAACGTTAAACAAAATATATCAAAAATTTAAAGATCAGTTCGATCTTTATTTTGCAAACGGGGGGGATCAAAAAAATGAAAGTATTCCTGAATTGTCCACTTGCAAGAAATTAAATATAGGACTTATACAAGGGTTAGGAGACAAAATTCAATCTTCATCTTGGTTATTAAAAAAATAGAATGCAGATAAAAAATATTTGTTGTATTGGAGCAGGTTACGTTGGGGGACCAACAATGGCCATGATTGCATTAAAATGTCCAGACATAAAAATTACTGTTGTCGATCATAACTCTGAACGGATAGATGCTTGGAACGGCTCCCTTGAAAACCTTCCAATATATGAACCTGGGTTATCAGATATAGTCAAGGAAGTCCGAGGGGAAAACCTATTTTTTTCTAATGATGTTGAAACTTCAATTAATTTAGCTGAGATAATATTTATGGCGGTGAATACCCCTACCAAAACTGAAGGGAAGGGCTCGGGTATGGCAGCTGATTTAAGTAATATCGAAGCTTGTGCTCAAACCATTGCTAAAGCATCAAAATCGGATAAAATAGTTGTTGAAAAATCTACTGTACCCATTCGAACAGCAGAAAAAATCAAGGAAATATTAGATGATAATGGAAATGAAGTAAACTTTGAAATTCTTTCAAATCCTGAATTTCTTGCAGAAGGCACAGCGGTTAAAGATCTTTACGAACCAGACCGTGTATTAATAGGTGGAGATGAAACAGAATCTGGGGAAAAAGCTGTTGCAGCTCTAGTGGATATTTATTCAAATTGGATTCCAAAAGATAAAATATTAACCACCAACGTTTGGTCATCTGAACTTTCCAAGCTAGCTTCTAATGCGATGCTGGCTCAACGAGTCTCCTCAATTAACAGTCTTTCTGCACTTTGTGAAAAAACAGGAGCTGATATTCATGAATTATCAAAAGCCATTGGAATGGATCATAGGATTGGACCGCACTTTTTAAGAGCATCTGTTGGTTTTGGGGGGAGTTGCTTTAAAAAGGATATTTTAAACCTAGTTTATTTATGTAAGTATTATGGTTTAAACGAAGTTGCAGAATATTGGCATCAAGTCGTTAAAATTAATGACTATCAAAAAAAACGTTTTGCTCAAAACATTATTGATCGTTTAGGTGGAAATTTAGAAGGTCATAAAATTGCTATTCTGGGATGGGCTTTTAAGACAAATACAAACGATAGTAGGGAAAGTCCAGCAATATATATTTCTTCAAAATTATTGGAGAAAGGTGCTTCCTTAAAGATTTATGATCCTATGGTTTCTAAAGATAAAATTTTTCAAGATTTAAAAGAGATTAAAATAAGTAAAGGAATTTCTGACAACCTTATAAACAAACAATTAAATCAAGTAAGCATATTCAATAATATGGAATCATCAATACAGGATTCTAATGGGGTAGCCATTTTAACCGAATGGGATCAATTTAAAAAATATAATTGGAAATTATTAAAACAGAAAAATATTCCTGTTTTTAGCCACATGAGTCTGTGATATGAAAAATGTTTTATTTTTTGGAGGCTCAAGTTTACTTGCTACAATGTGGACTAATCATTGGAAAGGCAAGTTTAGTATTTTTATGACTCAGCATCAACAACAAATCGAAGCAGACAAATCAAAAATTATTGAAATCAAAGAGATTTCCCCTACTGTAATAAAAAAAACTCTCTCAACTTATAAAATAGATATTTTAATAAATTGTGTAGGTTTAACAAGTGTTGAACTCTGCGAATTAGAACCACAAAAAGCTAAGTATTTAAATTCTGATATTCCATCAATTCTTGCAAATGTTTGTTTTAATGAAAAAATAAGTTTTGTACACATTTCAACAGATCATTTATTCGACGGTATTAATGGGTTAAGAACTGAATTTGACAGGCCATCTCCATTAAATCAATATGGATTAACAAAACTAGAGGGCGATCAAAAAGTGGTTAAAAATAATCCAAACTCTTTAATTATAAGATCAAATTTTTTTGGAAGAGGGCCTAAGTATAAGCCATCTTTTTCCGACATAATTATAAAAGCTTTACTTAACAAAAAAAAGATAGACTTATTTGAAGATGTCTTTTTCACGCCTATTTATATTCGAGAGCTAGCTAACGTAGTAAACCAACTTTTAAATAAGAAAAAAAAAGGAATCTATAATGTAGTAAGTAATGAAAGAATATCAAAATATAGATTTGGACAATTAATTGCCGAACAGATGGGTTTTTCAAAAGATTTAATAACAAAAGGATTACTAAGTAACAGGAAAGATTTAGTTATAAGACCAAAAGATATGAGCCTTTCTAACGAAAAAGTTAGATCAATTAAAGGAATTGAAATTAAGAGCTTAAAAAATCAGATAAAAGACCTGATTCAAAATTAATTTAAAACAAATGATACCATATAGTAGACAAAAAATTAGCGAGAAAGACATAACAGCCATTGTAGATGTTTTAAAGTCAGATTATTTAACTCAAGGGCCAAAAACACCACAATTTGAAAAAATTGTTAGTGAATATTGCGGAGTAAAATATGGTTGCGCAGTAAATAGTGCAACAAGTGGACTTCATATTGCTTGTTTAGCATTAGGGGTTGGTGAGGGTGATATTGTTTGGACATCACCCATATCATTTGTTGCTTCCTCAAATTGTGCATTATATTGTGGTGCTACTGTTGATTTTGTAGATATTGACTCATCAAGTTACAATATGAGCGCAATTGCTCTAGAAGAGAAATTGATACTAGCAAAAAAGAAAGGAAATCTCCCAAAGGTAGTCATCCCTGTTCACCTTTCTGGAAAAAGCTGTGACATGCAAAAAATCCATAATCTTAGTAAAGAGTTCGATTTTAAAATCATTGAAGATGCCTCTCATGCTATAGGAGCTAGCTATAAAAACCAAAAAGTTGGAAGTTGCAGCTATTCAGATATTACTGTTTTTAGTTTTCACCCCGTAAAAATTATTACAACATGTGAGGGTGGCATGTGTATGACTAATGACGCTAATATTTATAATTTATTACTTCGGTTCAGAAGCCATGGTATAACTCGACACGCCAAGGAGATGGAAAGAAAGCCAGACGGGCGATGGTACTATGAGCAATTAAATTTAGGATTTAACTATAGACTAAATGATTTGCAAAGTGTTTTAGGGATTTCCCAAATGAAAAAAATTGACTCTTTTATAAAGGAAAGAAATAAACTTGCCTCAAATTATAATAATTTATTTAAAAGCACTAAAATAAATATTCCTAAAACCGATTCAGAAATATATTCTTCTTGGCATTTATACATTATTAGAATAAACAAAGATGAAGGGTTCAACAGAAATATTATTTTTGAAAAATTTAGAAATTCCGGTATATACGTTAATATTCATTATATTCCGATATATCGTCAACCATTTTATCAAAAGATGGGTTTTAAATTTGAAGACTTTCCCGAATCAGAAAAATATTACAACGAAGCAATTTCAATTCCAATTTTTCCTGGGCTAACCAAAGATCAGCAAGAAAAAATTGTATCTATAATTTTTAATCCAATCGGATTTCAGAATTTATTTTAAAAATGAATAAAATTTTTGATTTAGGTGATCTGCTTTTTGATCATAATGAACAGGATAATATCAGGTTTTATCAAAAAGAAAGAACCAATTGGGATGGCTTTTTGGATCAAACACTCCATGCACCAATCTATTATTCATATTATTTTAATTGTTTTCAAAATGAAATCCTAAAGGGAAAAACAACCAATGTTAAAGATTTATCTTTCGAAATTTTATGGAATAATAATTTAGTTGGAATTTTTCCAATTAAATTAATAACATCAGAAAATTATCACAAAATAGCAGCATTAGAAGGACATTTACTACCAGTTTTATATAAAAAAGGAATACCAATTAAAATATGTAAGCAAATTGACTCTATTCTGATTAAAAAATTAGTAAAATATTCAGAGCAATTTCAAAACATCAAACTTTCCTTTCTTGATCAGATTGTTTCAGAACAAAGTTTGACAAATTGGCATAAACTTTTACTGAAAAATTCATTTAAATGTCACATTCAAAGGGAATCATTTGTTAACCTCAGCTGGGATTACTCTGAAATTAAAAAGAATTATAGAAAAAGCTATAAATCACTTATTTCCAAAGGGGAAAGATTATGGAATCTAAAAAAATTAACAAAAAACGATGAAAGCAAGTGGGACGAATTTAGAAATCTTCATTTGAAATCTGCAGGCAGAAAAACTAGATCTGATAAATCATGGGATATTTTGTACGAAAGTATTATAAATAAAAATTCAACACTATATTACTGTTCTGACGAAAATGAGAAAATGGTTGGGGGTGCATTAATAATGCTAACACCAACTGAGGCAATGTATGCGATCGCTGCTTATGATAGATCTTTGTTTGATTTACCAATTGGGCACTCCCTTCAGGACTTTATAATTAAAGATTTAAAAAGTTATTCAAATTTAAAGTGGTATAGACTTGGAAAGTTTCATAATATAAATGATTTTACAAAACCATCTGAAAAAGAAATTAGTATTGGAAGTTTTAAAAATGGGTTTTCCACTCACCTAATAACAAATTTTATTTTTAATTAGAAATTGAAAAAAGAAGAATCTCATTTCCTCTGGCCAAAAGTATCATATAAATGGCATGATTTTTTCGGAAAAGGAAGTGAAGAAAAAATCGAAAGTACTTTAAAAGAAATGTTTCCATCTGGATTTCCTGTTGTTTGTTCAAGTGGAAGAGTTGCATTACAAATAGCATTAACTGAAAAAAATCTTAAAAGAACTGACAACATCAATCTTTTCCCATATGCTAGTCATTGTGTTGTAAGTGCTGTTTCAAGAGTCACAAATTCAACTCCGTTTCTATATTCAAATAATTCAGATTCTAATTTGGTTTATCATCAATGGGGTTATAACTCTTGCGAAAAAAATAATGTTATAATTGAAGATAGTGTTGATTCATTATACGAAAAGAATACGCCTTTATTTTATTCAAAAAGCGATTACGAAATTTGGTCTTTGAATAAAATTTTAGGAACCTCTTCAGGTGCAATTTTATGGTGTAAAAAAATGAAAGATGCAAAAAGAATTAAGAAAAAATTAATTAAAAATAATTCAGTTATATTTAGTTGGTTTCTTCGAATATTAAGTAATAAATATCTCAAATTATATAAATATTGGGAAGGAACGGAGGTCAATTATAAAGGAATATCTAAATATCAAGCAAAGGAAATATATAATAAAATCCTTTCTTGGGATTCATTAGTTTTAGATCGAAAAAACAAAATCAATTATATTTTAAAGAATTCTAAATTAACTTTTAAAAAACCAAAAGGGAGATTACCAAATGTAATTTTACTTAATTCTTCGGTTCCTGAAAAAAAACTAAATGAAATAGGTTTTTCTCCTGGCTATCGCCATTTTTATAATGGGATCAAATTAAATAAAGTTTTTCCATTACCAATTCATCAAGATGTATCAATAAGCGAAATACAACAAGCACTTAAATTAAACAATGATTTATAAATGAAATTCTGAAGATTATACTAATGTAAATAATTCTCTAGAATCAACTTTTAGTTTCAAACGAATGATTTTAAAAAAAGGGATTAAAAATCAAAAAAAAATTAAAATATATACTACAAATTAAATGAGAAAGCTCAGAATAATTTTTTTAGGTCAAGGGATTAAGGCTTCAAAAACATTGGAAAGGTTAAATAAAAATAAATCCA
>CABYBK010000042.1 GCA_902517245.1 uncultured Bacteroidota bacterium
GCAGAAGAATACGGTCTTTACTTAGCTAACAATATTGGCGTAGTAACTTGTAATAAAATAGCTTGTGCGAGTTCGTATAAAAATTATAAAGAACTTAAAAAAATATCAAGACAGTACAACACACCTTTCTTGTTTGAAACAAATGTAGGAGCAGGACTTCCAGTAATAGATACATTAAACAATCTAATAGCATCAGGAGACGAAATAATTAAAATCCAAGCTGTCTTGTCAGGAAGTTTAAATTATGTTTTCAATAATTTTAATTCCAAAACCAGCTTTCGAAGTGTAGTTCAAAGTGCCCAAGATCAGGGATATACTGAACCAGATCCTAAGATTGACTTAAGCGGTGTAGACGTGGCAAGAAAAATATTAATCCTAGGTCGTGAAAGTGGTTTTGAATTAGAACTTAAAGATATTATCAACAAAAGTTTTTTACCCAAAGATGCATTGAAAACTTCTTCGAACGAAGAATTTTATAATGCCATAAGTAAAAACGAAGGTTACTTTCAAAAAATTTTAAAAAATGCTACCAAAAATGGAACAAGATTAAAATATGTAGCGCAATTGGAAAAAGGAAAAGCTTCAGTTGGGCTTCAAGAGATTGAATCTCATCACGACTTTTACAATCTGGAAGGTAGTGATAATATTATTTTATTCTATACAAATCGTTATAGAGATCAGCCCCTTATTGTTAAAGGAGCTGGTGCTGGTGCTGAGGTAACAGCAGGAGGGATTTTTGGAGATATCATTCGAATAGGCAAGCAATAAACATGGATAATATTAATATTTTTGCTCCTGCAAGTGTAGCCAATGTTTCTTGTGGTTTTGATGTACTTGGTTTTTGTTTAGACACGATCGGAGATATAATGAGAGTTTCTAAAACCAAAACAAAAGGTATATCCATCGGTACTTTAAAAGGACAAAAAATACCAATAGATCCTCTTAAGAATGTTGCATATGTTGCTGCGAACGCCCTTTTGAAAGACTTTCCCACAAATGGTGGCTTTCAAATTGACATTGAAAAAAAAATAAAACCTGGAAGTGGAATTGGAAGTAGTGCAGCAAGTGCAGCAGGAGCTGTTTTTGCAATTAATGAACTATTAGGAAAACCCTATTCAAGGAGTCAATTAGTAAAATTTGCTATGGTTGGAGAATCATTAGCTAGTGGAGATGCTCATGCTGACAACCTTGCCCCTGTTTTACTTGGAGGCTTCACGTTAGTTCGAAGTAATAAGACCCTAGATATTATAAAACTTCCCTCACCAAACGATTTAATAGCTACGATTATTCATCCAAAAATTGAATTAAAAACAATTCATTCAAGAGCTATCCTTAAAAGTGAAATTCCACTTACAAAAGCAGTAGAACAATGGGGGAACTTAGGTGCTTTTGTAAGCGCTCTTTATACAAACGACTATGGACTTCTTTCCAGAAGCATGAAAGATAAGGTCATTGAACCAGCAAGAGCAATTTTAATCCCCAAATTTAAAGAGATTAAAGAATCAGCTATTGAAGCTGGTGCTCTGGGGAGTGGTATTTCTGGCTCAGGCCCATCTGTATATGCATTGTCTAAAGGAGAAAAAACTGCAAAAAAAGTAGGACAATTCATGAAAACTCACTACGACGAAATAGGGCTTGATTATGAGGTTCACTATTCAACTATTAACAATGAAGGAATAAAGATTCTTTAAGCTTATGGAGTATTTTAGTTTAAATTATAATGCTAAAGACGTAAGCTTTTTAGAAGCTGTTAGAAAAGGACTAGCCCCCGATCGAGGATTGTATTTTCCAAAGAATATTCCAAAATTAGAAGAAAGTTTTATTAAAAATTTAAAAAAGTTTTCAAACCATGAAATTGCATACGAAGTCATTAAGCCATATGTTGGGAGTGATATTGATGATAATAATTTAAAAAAAATTATTCAAGAAACATTAAATTTTGATTTTCCAATTGTAAAGATAACAGATAAAATTGCTGTAATCGAATTATTCCATGGTCCAAGCCTTGCTTTTAAAGACGTTGGAGCTCGTTTTATGGCTAGGTGTTTATCTCATGATAACTTTATCAAAAAAGGGAAAAATTTAACTGTACTGGTTGCCACTTCAGGAGATACAGGCGGAGCAGTTGCAGATGGTTTTTTTAAAGTAAAAGGAATTGATGTAATTATTCTCTATCCAAAAGGTAAAGTCAGTGATATACAAGAGCGACAATTAACTACACTTGGAGAAAATATAACTGCTTTGGAAGTTAATGGTTCATTTGATGACTGCCAAGATATGGTCAAAACAGCTTTTGTTGATCAAGAATTAAAAGATAAAATTTATTTAACATCCGCAAACTCAATAAATATTGGTAGATGGTTAGCACAAATGTTTTATTACTTCATAGCCTATAAAAATAGACCAAACCCAGAAAAAAAGCTTTTGATATCTGTACCAAGTGGAAACTTTGGAAATATTTGTGCTGGTATTTTGGCACAACAAATGGGACTTCCCATAAATCATTTTATAGCTAGTACTAATATAAATGACACCATACCAGAGTATTTAAAATCTGGGGATTATTTTCCTAAGAAATCTATTCAAACAATCTCAAATGCAATGGACGTTGGTAATCCAAGTAATTTTATTCGGATTCAAAGGATTTTTAATAATGATTTTTTTAAATTAAAAAAACTTCTTAGTGGTTATAGCTTTTCTGATAAAATGACAGAAAAAGCAATAAAAGAGATCTATAAAATAAAAGGATATGTTTCTGAACCTCACGGAGCAATTGGATTTTTAGGTTTAAAAGAATTTTTCAATTCTAAAGAGGAAATAGATGAATACCAAGGTATCTTTTTAGAGACGGCTCATCCTGTAAAATTTAAAAGTACTGTAGAGGGTATTATTAAAACTGATATAAAAACTCCAAAGAGTATTCAAAAAATTTTGGATCTTAAAAAAAATAGTTTTTCAATTAGTAAATATTCAGAACTTAAGTCTTTACTTCTTTCGAATTAATTTGTTTTAAAAAAAGTTATAAAAAATCTTTAAGTGTAATTAAATTCTCAATTAATTTCCTAATTGTGGGATTTGATTCCTATGAAAAGTCTTGTAAGGTTTAAACTTTTGTCAATAATTTTTTTTAAGTTTTTAATTGTAATATGATATAAATAATAAGAAAAGTATACCTTTTTACTTTCAGTATAAACATAACTATACTTCTAGCCATGAAAAAAACAACACTTTACAATATTCATTTGTCTTTGAGTGCAAAGATGACTTCGTTTGGAGGATATGAGATGCCGATTCAATACTCAGGGGTAAAGAATGAACATTTAGCAGTAAGAAAAGACCTTGGAGTTTTTGATGTATCTCACATGGGAGAATTTTATGTTTATGGACCAAATTCGTTAAGTTTTCTTCAACACATATGCAGCAATGATATTTCAAAAATAAATATTGGAAAAGCACAATATAATTATATTCCAAATCATAGAGGGGGAATTGTAGATGATCTTATTATTTATCGATTAGAAAAAGAAAAATATCTTCTTGTCGTAAATGCTTCAAATATTGAGAAAGATTGGAATTGGATTCAAAATCATAATCAAGAATTCAATGCTCAAATAGAAGATCATTCAAAATCAACAGGTTTATTAGCTATACAGGGTCCAAAAGCAATAATTGCTATGCAGCAATTAACAAACTATCCGTTGAAAAATCTTGAATATTATTCCCATACTAAGGCTGTATTTGCTGATATCAAAAACACAATAATAGCTACAACAGGATATACAGGAGCTGGAGGTATTGAAGTTTATTTTCCTGCAATTCATGCGGAACATATATGGAATGCTGTTATGAGGGCTGGAGCTTATCAAGGCATTGTTCCAGCTGGGCTTGCAGCAAGAGATACTCTTAGAATAGAAATGGGCTACTGCTTATATGGGAATGAAATTGACGAGGAATCATCACCAATTGCTGCTGGATTAAGTTGGATTAGCAAAACAGAAACTGGTTTTATCAACTCAAAAAATATACAAAAACAGATATTTAATGGAAGTGATAAAAAACTAATTGGATTCAAAATGGATGTGAGAGCTATTCCAAGAAATGGATATTCAATTATTGACAATCATGGAAAGCCAATCGGAATTGTAACATCTGGAACTCAGTCTCCAACTCTCTCAATTGGCATTGGTCTCGGTTACATCAAGAAAGAAAATTCAAAAGTTGGAAATAAAATTGGAATTCTGATTCGTAAAAAAAACTGCTCTGCACATATTGTGAAACTCCCATTTATAAAAAATTAACTTTTGAAAGCAATATTAATTTTGGGTGGGAGTGGATTCTTAGGTAACGCTATATACAAAGAATTAGGAGCATATTTCAATACTTTCGGAACTTTCAATCAAAATGAATCTTTTAAAAATAACAAACATTTTTTCAATTATAATTTTGAAAAAGATGGACTTAATGATATTCTAAATGAAATTAAACCAAAACTTATAATCTCTGCATTACGTGGAAATTTTAATGCCCAAATTGAAGCACATTCCCGCATTATAGAATATGTGAAATTTAACAACTGCAGGGTCATGTTTTTATCATCAGCTAATGTCTTTGACTCCTTCCGACATTATCCTTCATATGAGTATGATAAAACGCTTTCTAAAAGTATCTATGGTCATTTTAAAATAAAGGTTGAAAATAAAATAATGAATTTACCAATCGGTAAATTTGTAATTATCCGATTGCCTATGGTTTTTGGCATGAATGCGCCAAGAACTAAAGAAATTGATAAAGCTGTTAAAGATAAAATTCCAATTGAAGTATTTCCAAATACTATTATAAATGTAAATAGTGATATTAGACTGAGTCAACAGATTCATTATTTAATAAATCACAAAAAAACAGGAGTCTTTCATCTGGGAAGTACTGATCTAATTTCTCATTTTGATTTTATTAAATCCTTAGTGGAGAAACGTCATTCAAAAAATGGTATTTATAAACAGGTCTTTACTACCAACTCTATCAGATATTTAGCATCATTACCAAAAGAAAATAGACTGCCCAATCATATTCAACCATCATATATTGAAATACTTGAGGAGATGTGTTAATTACCAAAACTTAAATAATATTTTTAGAAAATAATTGGAGTATTAAGATTTTAAATCTATGTCCTAAATACTAAATATATCTAACCTTGATGAATAAAATTCTATTTCAAACTTAAAGTTATTTATATTTGACAACACTCAAGTAAAATGTAAATGGGAAGAGCATTCGAATTCAGAAAAGCCCGAAAAATGAAACGTTGGTCAGCAATGGCTAAAACATTTACACGTATTGGAAAGGATATTGTTATGGCAGTAAAAGAGGGCGGTTCAGATACTGACAATAATTCTCGATTAAGAGCTGTTATTCAAAATGCTAAGGCTGTTAATATGCCAAAGGAAAATATTGAAAGAGCTATTAAAAAAGCTTCAGATAAAAGTTCTGGTAATCTTAAAGAAGTACTTTTTGAGGGTTATGCTCCCCACGGAATTGCAGTTTTAGTTGAAACAACAACCGACAATAATAATAGGACTGTTGCAAATATTCGTTCATATTTTAATAAGGCGAATGGTAATTTGGGTACAACTGGATCTGTAGAATTTATGTTTGATCATAGTTGTAATTTTAAAATAGATCCTAGTCTTGACGTAGAAGAAATTGAACTAGAATTTATCGATTATGGAGTAGAGGAAGTTTTTAAAGATGAAGAGGGAATTTATTTATATGCACCTTTTCTATGTTTTGGTTCAATCCAAAAAGAATTGGAAAAAAGAAACTTTGAAATAATATCATCAGGTTTTGAAAGGATACCCCAGGTTCTTAAATCTTTGAGTGAAGATGCTCAAAAAGAAGTATTGCAATTATTAGAAAAAATTGAAGAAGACGACGATGTACAGAATGTCTACCACTCAATGGATATAAATATTAATTAAAAGCTTTTTTTCTTGTCAAAACCAACCACTCCTTTGAAAATATTTTCTAATGAGTCTAAATCTTTTTGCTCATTTTGTGAAGGATAAAAATTTGGATGGACAACAACTTGTTTATTTTCATAGTCAAAAGAAACAGGAACAATAGGAATTTTTAATCCTTTAGCTATAAAATAATATCCGGAACGAAGCTTATCAACTTTTCTTCGAGTTCCTTCAGGCGCTAAAGCAATTCTAAATTTTTGATGAGCATTAAATACAGCAATTATAGATTCAACTGAGTTTTTATTTCCTGATCGATCAATAGGTGCGCCTCCTAAACTTCTAAAAATCCAGGCTGTTAGTGGGGTAAATAATTCCTTTTTCCCAACAAAATTTATGGACTCTCTTAAAATACTTCTGACCATTATACCTACAAAAAAGTCCAACCAACTAGTATGAGGAACTACTGCTACAACATACTTTGGTATCGAAGGAAAAGATCCTACAATTTTCCAGTTCATAAGGTCATAATATATTTTTTTTGATAAAAAGTGAAACATAATTAATTTATTTAAAATCTTCGTCAGGAAATCCTATTAGAAATAGAGATTTTTTTGCTCTAGTGATTGCTGTATAAAGCCATCTTAAATAATCTTTATTAGGCCCTTCTTTTAAATATGGTTTTTCAATAAATACATTTTCCCATTGTCCACCTTGTGATTTATGACAAGTAATCGCGTAGGAATATTTTACTTGTAAAGAATTAAAGAAACGGTTTTTTTTAACTTTTAAAAATTGTTTATACTTTGATTTCTCCGAAGAATAGTCTTCCAAAACATTTTTGTAAAGACGGTTTCCTTCTTCAAATGACAACGAAGGTGTTTCAGATTTCAAAGTGTCAAGCAAAATAACAGTTTCAAAAGGATCTTCGCCTGGGTAGTCAACCAAACACACACGAACTTCAGCAAAAGAAAAATCATAAATATTTTTTCTAGACATTATTGCAAGTACTTCGATCACGTCTCCATTTGCAATGAACCCTGGTGTAGAATCTATAGTTAACCAAAAATAGTTGTTCTTTACAACCATTAATTGGTCACCGACGCACAAATCATCTTCCCAACCTAAAATACGTTTACGAATATGTCCATTAAGTAAGTTTGCTCGTTTATTTGATCTAACTATGAAAATTGTTTGATCAATTCCTGCCTTATCAAAAGCTGAAGACAAAGAATCAAAAGTATTCATTCCATTATTAGAGTAATATATATCTGATACATTATCTACATCAAATTGAAATTGATCATAAACTCTATCGAATAACTGAGATCTCAATCTCGTAGCATTATCTAAAATTCCTGAGCCAAGGGCTTGTCTAACTACACTATCTAATTCAATGCTATATACCTTATCAAAATAAAAATTTTTCAATTCGTTTGTATCCAGAGCTGGGCTTAAATTAAGGTTAATCGGAGGCAGTTGTGCAGGATCACCAACAAAAATCAATTTACATTTATCTCCTTGACCAACATACTGAGTCAAATCATTAAGTAATGACCCATTTTCAAAAATCTTAGACTGATTTCGATCATCACTAATCATTGAGGCTTCATCTACAACAAAAATGGTTTTTCGATATTTGTTTGGTTTTAATTGAAATTCAATTTTTCCAGAGCTATCTGATTTAGGATAATATATTTGTTTATGAATTGTATATGCAGAAGATTTTGAATAGGAAGCCATTACTTTTGCAGCCCTTCCGGTTGGAGCCATGAGTACTGACTTATAGCCAACTTTTTTCAACTGGCTAATCAAAGAACCAATTAAAGTTGTTTTTCCAGTTCCAGCGTATCCCTTAAGTATAAAAACAGTGTTTGGAGTATTTGAAAAAATGAAATCTGCAATTTCATAAAACCATTTATTTTGAGAAACTGTCGGTTCAAAAGGAAAATTATCAAATAGTTGTTTGCAAAATTCTTCAGGAGTCATTTAAAGATTGATTGGGATAAATATAATTCATTTTAAATACTTTTGTGATTAAAAAAAAATTGTAGATTTGTTTTTATCAAATAAAAAAAGATAATGAAATTAGGTATTCAAGCTGTCTTATGGATCGCATCAATATTCTTTGGTTATAAAATTTATGACTCAATTAGCGGTCCAATAAATTTCAATCAGACAAAAATTGAGCGTTATTCAAAGGTTATTAATGTAATGAAAGATATTAGAACTGCACAAATAGCTCATAAGGATGTAAAAGGTGTATATTCTAATAATTTTGACAGTTTAATAAAATTTATAGATGAGGGAATATTTACTCTTGTTGAGAAACGTGACTCTTCGTACTTAGAATACGATAGAACATACAGGATTGACATGCTTCGCGAGGTTGTTGTTATTGATACATTAGGTTTTGTTTCTGTAAAAGATTCATTATTTCAAACATCCGAACGATACAAAAAGATGGCAAACATACCTATAGAAGGAATTCAAGATAGCATGTTCAAGATCAAATCCGATGTAATAAACAAAAATGGATATAAAGTTCCAGTTTTCGAAGTAAAAATATCAAAAAATACGTTATTGTTTGACCAAGATGAGGACCTTGTTAAACAAGAAAATGAAACTATTTCTGTAGATGGAGTTAATGGTCCAGATATCATATTGGGATCATTATCTAATGTGAGTACTAACGGAAACTGGCCAACTATTTTTGATGCCAAACAGCAGTAAAACTACAAATAAAAAAGGCTTATCCATTCATTCTTTTGTTAATGGATTTTCTTTCTGTACAAAATCAAAAATTGATTTTTTTTCTTCCACAAATAATCAAAAAAATTTTATTGAAATTTTTAATGGATATCTTGATCAAGAGGATAAAGATTGGTTTGAATCCATAAAATTTGTATCATTTCATAATGCATCAACTTTTGTTCCAGATTCTCTTTTTGATAACTCTAGATCTAAAAACTATTTAAAACTTTATACTAAGGAGAGAGAAAATGAGATAGTTTCTTATGATAACATAGAACAGGTGAGTCAAATAAATGTATATACTTTCCCAAAATCTATAAGTAATAATTTAAAAAAAGTTAATATCAACTTAGAAATTTCACATTATAACACACTGCTTTTGAATAATATCCTTAGTCTAGAGTTTTCAAATGGAATAGAATATCGACTTTTTATACACCTACAATCGGAAGCATTGGATGTGTTTTTATTTCAAAAAAAAGAATTTAAATTTAATAATAGATTTTTAATTTCAAATGAAGATGAGTTTTTATATTACCTCTTTTTTATAGTAGAACAATTTGATATGGAGACAGAAGGTTTAGAGATAGTTCTTTTGGGTAAAATTAAACGATATGAATCTTATTATAAAGCTCTAAATCAGTATCACAATCATATTAAATTTATAGATGGAGATAATAATCAGATCAAGAATCTATCAACTCATCCCGCACCTTATTTAGCAAATAATTTTAGTTGATGAGAATAATATCAGGGTTATTTAAAGGTAGACGTATTCAAGTTCCTAAAAATCTCCCAGTTCGTCCAACAACTGATCGGTCCAAAGAAGGTCTTTTTAACATTCTTCATCATCGCATCAATTTTGAATGCACTAAGGTTCTTGATCTTTTTTCTGGGACGGGCGCAATAAGCTATGAGTTCTCATCTAGAGGAGCAAAAAATATCTTTGCTATTGATGAAAATAAGCGATGTGTGAATTTCATTCAAAAAACAGCATTAGAATTTGAAATGGATATAATCCCTGTTCAAGGAGAGTGTTTAAGCTATCTTGAAAAAAATTCAATTTTATATGATTTAATTTTTGCAGATCCTCCATATAATTATGAAATGAAAGATTACTCAAACATTATAATACTTGCAAAAAAAAAGCTTTCCAATAATGGTATTATTATAATCGAACACTTTAAACAAAAAAAACTTTTGGATATTCCAGGGTTTTCTTTTGAAAGAATATATGGAAATAATGCTTTCTCTTTTTTTTACTTATAAAGAAAAAAGCAGGCCTGTAAGCCGGATTCTGTCTGGTCTTATCATTTATCTGGATGTAAAATTACTCTTACATTCTAGCCGCCTACCCTTCTACATTGAGCGAGCTACTCTTTCTTGTAGATATACTTAGCGTTGCACCGCATAGAGTTTACATGATTTCACTACAGCCAAACTGTACTTTCTTTCTGTTGCACTTGTCCGCTTCAACGAAGGACGGGCGTTACCCGCTATGCTGCTCTGAGGTGTCCGGACTTTCCTCTTCTGCCAAAAGACAAAAGCGATAAGATAGCCTGCGCAACAAAGTTAGGCATTTGTTCATAATTAAAGTTGAATAAATTACATAGAAAGTATGAAAGCATAATCTGATTTATATATTTGCATATGGATTCCTTCGTAGTATCAGCATTAAAATATAGACCTACCTCTTTTGAGGAAGTTGTCGGACAGGAAGGAATTACTCAAACACTCGAAAACAGTATTAAAACTAACCAACTTGCCCAAGCACTCCTTTTTTGTGGGCCCCGAGGTGTAGGTAAAACAACATGTGCTCGAATTTTAGCTAAAAAAATTAATTCAAGTGAAGTCCATAACTCTGAAGATTTTTCCTTTAATGTTTTTGAACTAGACGCTGCTTCAAATAATTCTGTAGAAGATATTCGAAAAATAAATGAGCAAGTTCGTATTCCGCCACAAGTAGGAACTCATAAAATATATATAATTGATGAGGCGCATATGTTATCAAATTCAGCGTTTAATGCATTTTTAAAAACTCTTGAAGAACCCCCAAAACATGTAATTTTCATATTAGCTACTACAGAGAAAAATAAGATAATACCAACAGTTATTTCAAGATGCCAGGTTTACGATTTTAAACGTATATCAGTCATAAAAATTCAAGAATTTCTTTCTAAGATTGCAAAGGAAAGAATGCTTGAATTTGAAGAGAATGCCCTTTATTTAATTGCCCAAAAAGCCGAAGGAGCTCTAAGAGATGCTCTTTCTATATTTGATCGTATGGTTAGTTTTACAAAAGGAAACTTATCTGAATCGCTAGTTGCTGAAAATTTAAGTTTACTTGATCACCAAACTTATATTGAGTTAAGTAAAATTCTTATTAAAAACAATATACCAAAGATATTAATTGCTTATGATGATTTGATAAAGCGAGGAATTGACAATGTTCAATTTATAAAAGGTTTAGGTGATCACTTCAGAAATTTAGTCTTAGCTAAAGATCAAAAAACAGCAGCTTTGATTGAAGTTGGAGAAAGTATTAAGAATTCATATGTTGAAGAAACTCAAACTCTATCAACTGAATATCTTATGGATAGCATTAAATTGATCAATTCATCTGAAATGAATTTTAAGGGTGTAAAAAATAAAAGGGTCCACACCGAATTTATGCTTATGCAGCTTGCCTCACTCCATTTTAATGGAGAAAAAAAAAAGGGTACATAATTCCGTTTAATGAATACAAAGATTCTATTGATAAAACTCAAGTTAGTTCATTAATTTCAAAACCAAAAAGTAAGTTAACCCCCAAAGAAGAAAATAAATCTAACTTAACTGAAGGATCAACTAACATTGATGTTTTGATAAATAATGAAAGTGACCAAAAAAAAACTAATCTAAAAACAAGCATCCAGATATCTAAAATTAATAAACCTGAAAAGCCTAATATTCAAAACCCTATTTCAAGTTTTTCACTTTCAAGTATTGCTTTAAAAAAAGCTGCAAAAAATGTTACTAAAATACGTGAGGATGAAACTCATAAACCAAAAGATGATTTTGATTTTAACTTGCTTGAAAAAACTTGGAAAGAATACACATTAGGGTTAAAAAAAGAGGGTAAAAAAAATATTGCATCTATATTGGATATGAATAAAATTAGTCTAAAAGACTCAAATAAAATTTTATACTCTGTACCCAGTGAGATGCACAAAGTTGAAGTTAATCTTGAAATGAAAAATCTACTCCCTTTTCTAAGAGAAAGGTTGAATAATCATGATATTACAGTAGAGCTAATAGTTTTAAAAAGAGATAAAGAAGAATCAGTATATTCACCAACTGAAAAATATCAATACCTTAAAAAGATTAATCCTCTTTTAGACGAACTAAAATCAAAGTTTGATTTAAACTTTTAAAGATTCAACTTTAGTCTCATAAAGCTCACGTATCATTCCATCAGAAAGACCAGCTCTGGGAACGTAAATAAATTTTGCCCCACTCCACTTGAAGATTTTTAAAAAAAGTTCAGTTGCTGGTATAATTACATCTGATCTGTCTGGATTTAATCCTAATTTAACAATTCGTTCTTCATAATTAAATTTCTTTAAATTATAATATATCTGTTTTATAGCTGATAAAGTAATCGGACTATTATCTTTTATGTTGGCCAATTTATGAAGCTTATTAATATTCCCTCCTGTCCCTAAAAGAAAAATTTCAGAATATTCTTTAGTATTAATTTTTACCCACTCTTCTAATTGATTCCATATAGGATTATCAACAGCATTATTTAACAACCTAATTGTTCCAATTTTAAATGATGTCGAATTGATTCTTTTGGTATTCTTCAATATACTGAGCTCAGTGCTCCCACCTCCAACATCTATATAAAGAAAAGTTTTTTCAGCATCAATTTTATCAAATACACTAGCATTAGATATTATTTCAGCTTCTTTTTTTCCATCAATTATTTCAATTTTTATTTTAGCCTTATTATAAACTGTATCTAAAACTTCAGAACAATTTTTAGCACCTCGAAGAGCAGAAGTTGCATAAGCTAGATGACTTTCTACGCCATGAACTTTCATAAGCATTCGGAAAGCTTTCATTGATTTTATAATTCGTTTTATATTTTTTTTTGATATTTCACCATTGCTGAATGTATCTTGCCCTAAACGAATCGGAACCCTCACAAAAGAATTTTTTTGAAAAATTATTTTTTCTTCACAATTAATCACATTAGAAACTAATAATCTAACAGCATTAGATCCAATGTCTATTGCTGCAAACTTTCTAATTTTCATAAGTTTACTCCCCTTTTATAATATTCATATATTTCAAATTGAGATCGATTGGCTTTTAAATTATTTTTTACAAATGCATTTTGATTAGTACCATTTAATCTTCTTGCCTTTACATTATCATTCCAAATAATATCAAAAACATCTTTTATCTGTCGTTGTAATCGAACATCATAAATTGGGACTGCAACCTCTACTCTATTTTCAATGTTTCTTGTCATAAAATCTGCCGAAGAAATGTATATTTTGGGAGAACCACCATTATCAAATTGGTATACTCTTGGGTGTTCTAAAAATTTATCTACAATACTTATTACCTCAATATTTTCACTCATACCCTTTATACCAGGAATCAAACAACAAATCCCTCTAACAATCATTTTAATTTTAACACCTTCGCTACTTGCTTGATAAAGTTTATCAATTATTGAAAAATTTGTAATCGCATTTAACTTAAGACGAATACCGCTTGAAAGTCCTGATTTGTGATTCTCAATCTCCTTATTAATCATTTTAACTAATACACTGTGAGTATGATGTGGAGATACAATTAGGTGATTATAATTTTTACGTTTGTAATGAACTTGCAGAAAGTTAAAAACTTTATTTATTTCTTTAAGAATTCTCTCATCGCAAGTAAATAGAGTATAATCAGTATAAACTTTTGCAGTGTCCTCATTAAAATTACCTGTACTTATAAATCCGTACCGTCTTTTATTACCATCTGTTTTCTTTTCAATAATACAGATTTTAGAATGTACTTTTAATCCGGGAATACCAAAAATAAGTTCTACCCCAGCTGCTTGCATCTGTTCAGCATAGATTATATTATTAGTTTCATCAAAACGCGCTTGAAGCTCAATTTGAACTAAAACTTTCTTACCATTTTTGGCAGCATTTATTAATGAACTAGCTACGTTAGATAGTTTGGAAAGACGATAAATAGTGATTTTTATAATCGTTACTTCTGGATCTAGAGCGGCCTCACGTAAAAACTTTATGACAAAAGAAAAACTATGGTAAGGGGTATATAATAAGAAATCCCTCTGATCTATTGCTTTAAAAACACTTTTTTCTAAAGAAAGTCCATTTATTGGTAGTGAATCTTTACGATCATACTGCAAATCATTTCTGTTTAACTGAGGGAAATTCATGTAATCTCTACGGT
>CABYBK010000043.1 GCA_902517245.1 uncultured Bacteroidota bacterium
TACCTATGATCTTAGCTGGGGCAGTTGGAACTATTTCTGTTCTTGGGAATGCATTACCAGTTCCCCTTGTTAAAATGATTCACTTAATAGAAGAGGGGAACCTTAAAAAAGCATATGAACTCCACTATCAATTATTAGATCTTGTTAATTTACTTTTTGAGGAAGGTAATCCTGTAGGAATCAAGGCTTTGATGGAATGTCTTGGAATATGTTCAAAACAAGTTCGTTTACCCCTTGTGAGCGCATCAGCTCACTTGAAAGAACGCATGGAAAAAATTTTGGAAGATTCAATACACGCATTGTAAGGTTTAAAAAAACCTCTTTACGATATTAATTTATATTCTCATTGGGATTTAGTACTTTTGCAGGATGAAATTAAAATTAATTTCGACAATTATTATTTTACCTTTTTTTAGTATACTGTTTTCATGTAGTGATTATCAGAAACTATTAAATAGCAACAATGCATCTGAAAAATATAAACAGGCAGAAGTCTATTTTAATCAAGGCGAGTATCGAAAAGCAAATAGACTGTTTGAACAAATAATTCCAAATTATCGCGGAAAACCCCAAGCTCAGAGAATTATTTTCTTTTTTGCTGAATCTTATTTTCAAATTAAAAGCTATAGTTTGGCTGCTTACCAGTTTGAAAATTTCATAAAATCTTACCCTAAGAGTGATCGTATTCAAGAGTCAGCATTTAAGGCAGCCAAAAGCTATTATTATCAATCTCCTACATACAGTTTAGATCAAGAAGAAACTTATACTGCAATCGAGAAATTACAAGTTTTTATCAATTTATATCCAAATTCAGAATATTCTAGTGAAGCCAATCAAATGATTTCTGAACTTCAAGTAAAACTAGAAAAGAAAGATTTTGAAATAGCTAAACAATATTTCACAATCCGTGATTATAGAGCAGCAATAAAAGCTAATGATAACTTTATTGCTAGTTTCCCAGGCACAAAATTCAGAGAAGAGTCTCTTTACATTAAATTTAAATCTCTTTTTGAAATTGCTGTTAATAGTATTTTTAGTAAGAAAGAAGATCGTTTAAATGAGCTTCAACAACAATATAATCTTATTTTACGATATTATCCTGATACCTTTTTTATTCAAGATATGGATGACAAAATGAAGAAAGTTAATTCTGAATTAGAAAAAATTAATATAATTACTGCTAACCTAATAAAATAACAAAATGACAAAATACAGAGAATCTAAAGCTCCCCTAACTTCAAAGACATATGATCGTAACATTATAGAATCTCCTACAGAAAATATTTATGAGGCATTATCTATTATTTCAAAGAGATCTCAGCAAATAAATTTAGATATCAAAAAAGAGTTACATGAAAAGCTAGATGAATTCGCAACTCATAATGATAGTTTGGAGGAAATTTTTGAAAATAAAGAACAAATTGAAGTTTCACGTTTTTATGAGCGATTACCAAAACCACATGCTATAGCAGTGGAAGAGTGGTTAAATGACAAAATTTATTCCCGTAATACTGAAGAATAAAAAACACAAAAATGAACTTGTTAGGCGGTAAAAAAATTTTACTCGGAGTTTCCGGAGGTATAGCTGCTTACAAAACTCCCTTAATAGTTCGAGAACTCATAAAGAATGGTGCTGAGGTGCGAGTGGTAATTACGCCATCGGCCAAGGACTTTGTAACCCCCTTAACTCTTTCTACTCTTTCAAAAAACCCTGTATTATCCACTTTTACAGCTAATGATTTTGATAACCCTATTTGGAATGATCATGTAGAGTTAGGTTTATGGGCTGACATTTTGTTAATTGCCCCAGCTACATCCAATACAATTTCTGCTATGTCTAATGGACGGTGTAATAACCTTTTACTTGCTGTTTATCTTTCAGCTAAATGTCCGATTTTCATTGCTCCATCGATGGATTTAGATATGTATGCACATCCTTCAAATCAAAAAAATATAAATATCTTAAAGTCCTATGGAAATCATATATTTCCAGTAGGTGAAGGTCAATTAGCCAGTGGTCTTGTTGGTAAAGGAAGAATGATGGAGCCTCATGAAATAGTTGAAAATATCATTGCCTTTTTTAACCCTTCAATGCCTTTAAAAAACAAACAAATTTTAATAACAGCAGGACCTACTTATGAAGCGATTGATCCGGTTCGTTTTATTAGTAATCACTCTTCTGGCAAAATGGGTTTTGCTTTAGCAAACGTAGCTATTGAATTGGGAGCAGAAGTCATATTAATCAGTGGGCCAAGCGAAGAAAAAATCAGTCACCCTTCAATATCGGTTATTAAAGTAGTGAGTGCTGAAAAAATGTTTGAAAAAGTCAAAAAATATTATTCAAACGTTGATATTGCAATATCAGCAGCAGCAGTGTCAGATTTTAAACCAAAGAATTATAAAGTCCAAAAAATTAAAAAAAATAAAAATCTACAATCCATAGAGCTCTCACCCACAAAAGACATACTTGCTTACATGGGAGAAAACAAAAAAGATCAATATTTAATTGGCTTTGCTTTAGAAACTGAAAATGAAATAGATAATGCAAAGCTGAAACTTAAAATAAAAAATTTGGATGGGATTGTTTTAAACTCTTTAAATGACAAGGGAGCTGGTTTTTCTAGTTCGACTAATAAAATCACTTTTATTCACAATGACAATACTATTAAAACCTTCCCTCTTCAATCCAAGAAAGAATGTGCTAAACGTATTTTTGAACAAATATTGAATACATGAAACTTAATTTTTTTTGTATATATCTAATTATTATTATTTTTTCTCGAATACAAGCACAAGAATTAGAGGCACAAGTCATTGTAAATTCAGACTTAGTTAATCAAACAAATCAACAAATTTTTAAAACCTTAGAACGTTCTTTAAATGAGTTTATTAATACTCAAGTGTGGACAGATGAAGAATTTTTAAATAATGAAAAAATAACATGTTCATTCATTTTTAATCTCACAGGATATAGTAATGACCAATTTGAAGCTACCCTTCAGGTTCAATCTCAAAGACCAGTTTTTGATTCCAATTATGATAGCCCCATACTTAATTTTTTAGATAAAGATGTAGTTTTTAGTTATCAAGAGTTTCAGCCACTTTTCTTTAATGAATCAAGTTTTGAATCAAATTTAATATCATTGATTAGTTTTTATGCAAATATTATAATTGGTTTGGATGCTGATAGTTTTTCACTTAATGGAGGAGAAAGATACTATAGACAAGCACGTCAAATAGTTAACCTAGCACAAATAACATCCAGAAAAGGATGGAAGCCCTCAGACGGAAGAAGAAATCGTTTTTGGTTGATTGATTCACTTATATCAAACACTTTCAGAGAATACAGAATTGCATTTTATACTTATCATCGGGAAGGTTTAGACCAAATGACCTCAGATCCAAATGAGGGTAAGTACGGTTTGATGAAATCCATTAAACAATTGGAACCATTATTTAACAGAAGACCTAATGCTCTTTTACTTCAGATTTTTTTTGATGCTAAGGTCGAAGAAATTGTAAATCTTTTTAAGGAAGGCCCAAAAGTTGATTTTAAAAATACCGAAGAGTTGTTAAAAAAAATTGCACCTTTTTTTGGATCAAGATGGAAGCAAATCAAAGCTTAATATTTTTTAATATTCATATATTTAAATATTTTAAAATCATATTCTAATTTGCTATCACACCTAAAAATAAAAAACTTTGCTATTATCGACAGTTTGGAAGTTGACTTTTCTGAGGGGCTGACATGTATAACAGGTGAGACTGGCGCTGGTAAGTCAATTATTCTGGGCGGCTTATCTCTTATAATTGGTAAACGAGCTGACTTATCAAGCCTTTTTGATTCAGATCGAAAATGTATCGTTGAAGCTACTTTTCAAATAAAATCTTATGCATTGGAGACCTTGTTTGAATCTTTTGATTTAGATTATGAGGAAGAAACTGTAATTAGAAGAGAGATTTTACCGAAAGGAAAGTCTAGAGCATTTATTAATGATACGCCTGTGAACTTAACAGTGCTAGAAAAAGTTACTTTAAATCTAATTGATATTCATTCTCAAAACGATACACTATCTCTGCTTAAAAACGAATATCAATTTCAGGTTTTGGATGCTATTGCAGATAATAACAGAATGTTGTTGCAGTATCAAAATTTACTTGCTGCCCACAAAATCACCCAAAAAGAATACGAAGAGTGTAAAAAAAATCAATCTGAATCCCAAGATAATTTAGACTATAAGAAATTTTTATTTGATGAACTTAATAATTCTAAACTTCGAGTTGGTTTGCATGAAGACCTGGAGGATGAATTGAATAGTTTAAATCATGTAGATTATTTGCAAAATGTTTTGGCATCATCAATCCTATTATTAGAGAAAGAGTCGCTTGGATTACTAGATCAAATTAAAGAGTTGAGAAGACATGTAGAGGGTGCTAGTGATAAGTCTAAAGATTATAAAGAAATTCAAGACAGAATCCAAGTCATTGATGTTGAGATGCAAGATCTTCTAGAGTCCTTAAAGCAAAAATTTGATCGAACAGAAGCAAACCCTGAAAAACTTAATGAATTAAATTTAAAAATGGACACTTTAAATGTTCTATATCATAAACATAAGGTCAACAATGTATCTGATTTACTTGAAATCAAAAATAAATTAGAGATTGCTTTGAATGAGACTTTTAGTTTAGATAATAAATTAAAAGCATTTGAAAAAACTATAAATGAACAAACTATTGCATTAACTAATATTTGCAATCAATTGTCTAAGAATCGTAAGAATGCAATAAGTATACTAACAATTGAACTTGAACAATTACTCTCAAAAATGGGAATGCAAGATGCTAAATTTAAAATTGAATTAATTAAAAAAAGGGATTTTCTTTTTAACGGAACGGATCAACTTTTGTTCCAGTTTAGCGCAAATAAGGGAGGAGACTTTAAGTTAATTAAGAAAGTTGTATCTGGTGGTGAATTGTCAAGAATAATGCTAGCTATTAAAGCTATTCTTTCACGTTACAAAAAACTTCCAACTTTGATCTTTGATGAAATTGATACTGGGATATCAGGAAAAATTTCTGGTAATATTGCTGAAGTTATGGCCAGTATTTCTGAGAAGCTCCAAGTATTTACAATCACGCATCTTCCTCAGGTTGCAGCTAAAGGAGATTATCATTTTAAAGTTGAAAAAAGAAAACAGAAAGGTGAATCTAAAACTTATCTGAATTTATTAAATAACGAGTCTCGTATTGAAGAGATTGCTAAAATGTTATCAAGAAAAGAAGTTACTGAAACTGCTATTGCTCATGCAAAGGAATTAATGAATTAAGCGTATATTTAAGCTTTAAAATTATCCAATGTCATATAAAATACTAGAAGGGAAAAAGGGAATTATTTTTGGTGCTCTTGATGAACAATCAATTGCATGGAAAACAGCTGAATCGGTTTCAGATGCCGGAGGTGATTTTGTGCTTACAAATGCTCCTGTCGCTATGAGAATGGGCACAATTAATGATCTAGCTAAAAAAACTGGCTCTAAAGTTATAACCGCAGATGCAACAAAAATGGAAGACTTAAATCATCTAATTGATAAGGCTCAGGAGATTTTAGAAGGTAAAATAGATTTTGTCTTGCACAGTATTGGGATGTCGGTAAATGTCCGTAAAGGAAAACATTACACTAACCTAAATCATGATTGGATGACTAAAGGTTGGGATGTTTCGGCTGTTTCTTTTCATAAGCTAATGCAATGTTTATACCAAAAAAATGCAATGAACGAATGGGGTAGTATTGTTGCACTCAGCTACGTTGCAGCTCAGCGAACATTTCCAAATTATAATGATATGGCTGATAACAAAGCTTATTTAGAATCTATCGCTAGAAGTTTTGGATATTTTTTTGGTAAGGATAAAAAGGTTCGTGTTAATACTATATCTCAATCCCCAACCCTAACTACAGCAGGTAAAGGTGTTGAGGGTTTAGATGGATTTTTAAAATATGCAGAAAAAATGTCTCCACTTGGAAATGCAACAGCTAAAGAATGCGCGGACTACACAGTTTCACTTTTTTCAGACTTAACTCGAAAAGTTACCTTACAAAATCTTTATCATGATGGCGGATTCTCAAATGTTGGTGTAAGTCAAGATGTAATTGATTTCTTTACCTAAACAATAAAATTTTACTAAACTCTATGTCCAATAAATTCAAAAAATTTGAACGCTTTTTTGGGACATTGCCCTCAAAGGGTCGCTTTCAGTTTTTTCTTTTTTTTGTTTTATTGTCATTTACCTTTTGGATAAGCACTAAACTTTCAAATACTTACACGGTTGATGAGTCTTTTTCAATAAACTGGATCAATGTGCCAGAGGGGATTATAATACATTCAAATAATAAAGAAGTTAAAGCCTCAATAACAGCAAGTGGAATTGATATTTTGATATATCGTTTGATTAATAAATCATTAAACATTTCCTTAGAGCAAGGAAAATTTGATAGTAAGATAGGGGACGTTAACATCGAAAATCAACAATTTTCAATTCAAAATCAATTTTTTGGAAATACTAAACTTAATTTCATTATTCCTAAATCTTTAGACTTTAATTTCAGTATTTTGGATGAAAAAGTTATTGCTGTTATTCCAAATGTTCAAATAAATCTAAGAGCTGGATATCTAAGTGATGCTCCCATAAAGATTATACCAGATAGTATTTTGGTTAGAGGACCAAAATCAATTTTGGATACTTTAGGCTCAATAAAAACCAATTATATTGAAGTTGCAGACATTTATAAAAGCTTAAGTAAAAAAATCAGTTTACAATTAATTCCTGAAATTCAATTATCAGAATCAAGTGCTAATATAGAATTATCAGTATCTAGGTATTCAGAAAAGGAGTTTACATTGGGAATAGGTTTAATTAATACCCCTGAAGGCATAAGGGTTAAGCTCTTTCCTCCAAAAGCTAAAATAAGAGCCACTTTGCCTTTATCAGTATTAAGAACTGTCAAGGCTTCAGACTTTAATTTAGTTGTAGATTACAATGATATTGAAAAAAAAGATAGTGAAAAACTTCAACTGATCATGATTGAGCAGCCCCCATCTATTAAAAAATTAATTTTTGATCCTCAAAGGGTAAATTATTTAATAAGAAGATAAAAATTTGATATTTTTCATAAGCAATATAAAATGAAATTGATTGGTTTAACAGGTGGAATAGGAAGTGGAAAGTCTACATTTCTTAATTGGTTCCAAAAATGGGGTGTCCCTTGTTTTGAGTCAGATTTAGTTGGCAAAAAATTATTAGATTCATCTCTAAAAAGAGATATTATTTTAAGATTTGGGGATGAAATGTATGTTGGAGATAAGTTGGATAGAAGAAAATTATCAAAAAAAGTTTTTTCAGATTCTAAAGCCTTAAATAATTTAAATGAAATAGTTCATCCAGCAGTAGAGGAAGCATTTCAAAAATTTATATTTAAATATCAAAATGTTCCCTTCATTATTAAAGAATCTGCAATATTGTTTGAAACAGGTAGATATAAAAAATTTGATAAATTAATTTTAATTACTTCTCCCAAGGAAGAACGTATTAAAAGGGTAACTTTAAGAGATAAAATTAGTGAAAATGAAGTTTTATCAAGAATGGATCATCAATTGAGTGATTCAAAAAAAATTAAACTTGCTGATTTCGTGATAGAAAATATTGCTATGGATAGATTTTATTTTCAGGCTAAGGAGCTCTTGATAAAGTTGAAGAAATAGTTTACAGTATCTATTATTAACATACCATTAGGAATAATTTTGATTAAATTGAATGAAATTTGTCTATGTTTTATACATGTTGTATTTATAGTATATGAAAAAAAATCTTTTTATTTCTCTTGTAACATTTATGATTTTCTCGATTTTAGGGATTGTTATTCTTCAGGGTTATTGGATTTTTTCTGCTTGGAATGATAAGGAAAAAGAATTTTCATTAGCCGTTCAACAATCATTAATGATGGTTGCAGATGAGATACAAGAACGTGAATTATCAGATTATATAGCTGCTTATGAGAAGCTTCTGGATTCGATTGAAACACCCGACGATGCTAGTTTTGCAAATGTGTTTTTATTCTTAGATGAAGACAAGACTAATAATTTAGTGTCTTATTATGCCTATGGTATTTTAGAGGAAGATTATAAAATAACTCCTTATTTAGATCCTGTTTTGGGCGATACTATTGAAACTTTAACAAATATTAAACAGGTAAAAAACACAACTGTAATTAATAAGAATGATGTTTTTAATCGTGAAAATAACATTGCTAGTTCCATAGAAAAAATAACAACTATTAAAAGGATGAATATCGCTAATCAAAGGATTCGTTCAACTTTCAAAGACTATACAGCAAATACACCCATCCACAAACGTATCAATGTAAATGAGTTAGATTTTGTTTTAAAACGTGAGTTTGACGCCAAAATGATAGTAACCCCTTATGAATTTGGAATTTATGATAATGGTCTAGCAACAAAAATTAAATCAAATAATTATATTGAAATTCAAGAGGGATATCGTTATTCAATTCCAATTTTTCAAGATGATAATAGCAATAGAAAATATGAGTTGATAATTTCTTTCCCTGAAAAAAATCAATATGTTTTTTCATCAATTGTTAGTATTGGTGGACTTTCTTTATTTTTAACTTTGTTTATTGTTTTGGTTTCGAGTAGTGCGCTATATCAAATAATTCAACAAAAAAAAATATCTGAAATTAAAACAGACTTCATAAATAATATGTCTCACGAATTTAAGACACCTATAGCTACAATTAATTTGGCTTTAGATGCAATATCAAATTCTAAAGCAATAAATAACCCAAATAAAGTTTCTCAATATGTCAAGATGATTAGAGAGGAAAATAATCGTATGTTATCTCAAGTTGAAAATGTTCTTGTAATTTCTCAATTGGAACGAAGTAATCAGCCAATTCAGAAAACAATTGTAGATGCCCACGAAATTATTAATGATGCTATAAATCATATAAAATTGATACTAAAAGATAAATCAGGGAGCCTTAAAACTAATCTGAAGGCTAATTATGCTAAACTCAATGGCAATAAAAGTCATTTAACAAACGTAATAGTAAATCTTCTTGATAACGCGGTCAAATATTGTGATAAGCTTCCTAAGGTAGAAATTGCAACTTATAATGAAGGTATAAATTTTGTTATAGAAATAAGAGATAATGGTATTGGGATGACACCCCTAGAGCAAAAGAAAATTTTTGATAAATTTTTCAGGGCATCTTCTGGTGATATTCATGATGTAAAAGGTCATGGATTAGGGCTCTCATATGTAAAGAAAATCATTGATTTACATAAAGGAGAGATTAAATTGAAAAGCAAAAAAAACTTTGGAACTGATTTTACGGTCAAAATACCAAAGCAAATATAATTTAATATCAATTAATATTATATGAATAATACTACTAGGAAAAAAATTCTACTTGTAGAGGATGACATTAACTTTGGAAGTATTCTTAAAGAATATCTTGGGCTTAATGATTATGTTGTAACCCTTGCAAAAAATGGTATAGAAGGGTTTGAAAAATTTAAAAAAGAAAAATTTGATCTTTGTATTTTAGATGTTATGATGCCATATAAAGATGGATTTACTTTAGCTAAAGAAATTAGAGAAGATGATAGTGTTGTACCGATTTTTTTTCTTTCTGCAAAACACCTTAAAGAAGATGTTTTAAAAGGCTTCAAGGTTGGAGCAGACGATTACATGACCAAGCCATTTGATTCTGAGGTTCTTTTAGCTAAGATAAAAGCAATTTTAAATAGAAAAAATTATATTGAAGACCCTATTGCTGAGGTTTTTGAATTTAGTTTTAGTGATTTTACCTTTAATTCTAAACTTCGTTTTTTAAATTACAAAGATAAAGCCCCAATAAAGTTATCACCTAAAGAAAGCCAACTACTTAGATTACTTGTTTTATATATTAATGACTTATTACCACGCGAAGTTGCATTAAATAAGATATGGAGAGATGATAATTACTTTACATCAAGAAGTATGGATGTATATATTGCCAAACTTAGAAAATTTCTGAGTGATGATAAAAAAGTCCAAATTTTGAATATTCATGGAGAAGGCTTTAGACTGGTCGTTACAAATTAACTATTATTTCTAGGATGATATTTTTCTATCACTGATCGCAAGTGGTGAGTATCCAAATGTGTATACATTTCTGTAGTAGCTATACTTTCATGTCCCATCAAAATTTGAATACTTCTTAAATCCGCTTCATTTTCTAAAAGATGAGTAGCAAACGAATGTCGAAATGTATGTGGGCCAATTTTCTTTTTGATACCGGCCTTTATAGCTAAAGTTCTTATCAGTGTAAAAATCATTTGACGAGTTAACCCCTTCCCGTTTCGGTTCAAAAAAAGAACATCTTTAAATTCTGTATGAATTTTTTGATTCGTTCTAACTTCTTCGATATATATATTTAAATATTTTTTGGCAATTATTCCCATGGGGACGAGTCTTTGCTTATTCCCTTTACCTGTAACTCGTATTAATGATTCTTTAAAAAAAAGATTTGATAAATTAAGTTTGATTAGTTCTGATACTCTGAGACCACTTCCATAAAGGGTCTCTAAAATAGCACGATTACGATGGCCTTGAGGATGTTGTAAATCTAAATGATCTATCAATAATTCAATTTCTTCAATTGACAAAACATCTGGTAATTTTCTGCCTAATTTAGGTGTTTCTATTAGATCTGTAGGATTTGAAGATCTATATTTTTCAAATATCAAATAATCAAAAAAATTGCGTAGACCAGCAATACGTCGCGCTTGGGTATATGGACTTAATACTTTTGCTGTTTCATAGATAAATTGTTTTAGAATCTCTTCCTCACATTCTAACGGTGATATATTAATTTTTTCTATTTCTAAGAATTTTTGAAAGGCTTGTATATCAAGTGTGTAATTTTCAATCGAGTTTTCTGATAGTCCTCGTTCTATTTGAAGATACATTTGAAAATCTGATACAGCTTGTCTCCAATTCAAACTACTTGTTTTTAGTGGAATAAATCTATTTTCGATACTTTTACTAAAATAATAAAAATGAAGATCAGTATTATAAATGGACCAAATTTAAATCTCTTAGGGACAAGAGAACCCGGAGTCTATGGAAATCAAACATTTGAAGAATACTATTCTAAATTGAAAAAGCTTTATCCACGAGTTATTTTTGATTATTTCCAGTCTAATGTAGAGGGTGAACTAATTAATCGATTACATGAAGTTGGCTTTAGTTCAGATATGATTTTATTAAATGCAGGAGCATACACTCACACTTCTGTCGCTATTGGTGATGCAATTAAAAGTATTGATTCTGGTGTTATTGAAATCCATATTTCTAATACTTTTGCTCGAGAAGATTTTCGACACACATCTTATCTTACACCAGTTGTGAAAGGTTTGATTATAGGTTTTGGTTTAGATTCTTACCGTCTTGGTGTAGAAAGTGCTTTAAAACAGTAGTTTTGAATTGACTTTAATGATAAGAGTTTCAAGTTGAGTTTAAGTCCAGAAAACATTTTAAAAACCTACAAGTGAATAACTTCATCATATGCATCTGCGACAGCTTCCATCACAGCTTCACTCATAGTGGGATGGGGATGTACTGCTTTTAGAACCTCATGTCCGGTAGTTTCAAGTTTACGACCTAATACAGCTTCAGCTATCATATCAGTTACACCAGTACCAATCATATGACAACCTAACCATTCTCCATATTTTGCATCAAAAATTACTTTAACAAAACCGTCAGGATTTCCACCGGCCTGTGCTTTTCCTGAAGCAGAAAAGGGGAATTTTCCTACTCTGATTTCAAGACCTTTTTCTTTTGCTTGATCTTCAGTAAGTCCTACCGAAGCAATTTCAGGTGTGCAATACGTACAGCCTGGGATATTTCCATAATCTAGTGGTTCTACTTGAAGTCCAGCAATTTTTTCTACACAAAGGATGCCTTCAGCGGAAGCCACGTGAGCTAATGCTTGTCCTTTTGTAACATCTCCAATAGCGAAGTAGCCAGGAAGATTTGTTTGATAAAAGTCATTGACCATGATCTTATCACTATCCACTGCTATTCCTACATCTTCTAAACCTATATTTTCGATATTACTTTTTATTCCCACAGCAGAAAGTACGATATCTGCACTGATGATTTCTTCTCCTTTTGAGGTTTTTATTGTAGCTTTTACACCTTTTCCTTTTGTGTCAATAGAGGTTACCTCAGAGCCTGTCATTATTTTGATTCCACTCTTTTTAAATGATCTTTCTAGTTGTTTTGAGATTTCGTTATCTTCTACAGGTACAATATTATCTAAATACTCTACAATTATAACTTCAGTTCCCATGGCATTGTAGAAATATGCAAATTCAATTCCAATTGCTCCAGATCCCACTACAATTATTTTTTTTGGCTGTTTATCTAATGTCATAGCCTTCCTATATCCAATCACTTTTTTTCCATCTTGAGGAAGGCTTGGAAGTTCTCTAGAACGGGCCCCAGTAGCAATTATGATATTTTTTGCTTGATATTCATCGGTCTTTTTACCTTTTGTTACACTTATTTTCTTACCTGTCATTATTTTTCCATGACCTTCAATGACATCAATCTTATTTTTTTTCATTAAAAATTGTACCCCTTTACTCATTCCTGCTGCAACTGATCTACTTCGATTTACAACTGCATTAAAGTCTTTATCATATTCCTTAATTTTCAAACCATAGTCCTCTGAATGTTTAAGGTATTCAAATACTTGAGCTGACTTTAGAAGTGCTTTTGTTGGAATACACCCCCAGTTTAAACAAACACCTCCAAGGCTTTCTTTTTCAACAATTGCAGTTTTAAATCCCAGTTGGGAGGAGCGAATTGCTGTTACATACCCCCCAGGTCCACTACCTAGAATTATAATATCATATTCGGTCATGTGATCTCTTTTAAATTCGGAATAAAGTTACAAAATATGAGTGAAATTTAAATTGAATATTTTACTCACTAACAAAGCGAATACTTACAGAATTTACACAATAGCGTTCGCCAGTAGTAGAAGGACCGTCATTAAAAACGTGTCCTTGATGTCCGCCACATTTGGCACAAACAATTTCTGTTCGAATCATACCGTGAGAGTTGTCTTTAATAAACTCTAATGCTCCCGGAAGAGCTTTGTCATAACTAGGCCAACCACAGCCACTTTCGAATTTAGATTCTGAATCGTAAAGCGGAGTATCACAAGCTCTACATCTATATATACCTTTATCAAAGTGA
>CABYBK010000044.1 GCA_902517245.1 uncultured Bacteroidota bacterium
TTGGAGAAAAAGTTTATCCTAAAGCAGTGCGTGGTGGTTCCTGGATGGATAGTCCAAATCGATTGCGGTCTGCAGCAAGACGACCCTCATCAAAAAAATGGAAGAAGCGTGATCCACAAATACCAAAAAGTAAGTGGTGGCATACCGATGCCCCTTTTGTAGGTTTTCGGATTGTTCGTCCTTTAGAAACCCCATCTGAAGAGGAACAAAAAAAATATTGGAAATATGAATTAACAGATTAAACTATAAACTAAATAAGATGAAAAATAAAAATCAAAAAAATGAATCAAGACGAGCTTTTGTTCAAAAAACAGCAATGGCAACAGGTGCACTACTTACTGTCCCTATGGGATTAGAGGGAATGGCTCGTGTAAATGGAAATAAAAAATTAAAATTGGCTTTAGTTGGTTGCGGAGGAAGAGGCTCTGGAGCAGCTGTTCAAGCCCTCACCGCTGACGAAAATGTAGAACTTGTAGCGATGGCTGATGCATTTGGAGATCGAATCGAACGAAGTCTAAAAGGAATTCAAGAACATTTTGATGGAGAGAAAAAAATAAGTATCAAAGAAAAAAATCGTTTTGTTGGCTTTGATGCTTACAAAAAGGCAATTGATCTTGCTGACGTTGTTATTTTGACAACCCCTCCTGGATTTCGACCATATCATTTTGAATATGCAATTGCAAACGACAAGCATGTATTTATGGAGAAACCCTTAGCAACCGATCCAGTTGGAATTCGCAAGGTTTTAGCAACTGCAAAAATTGCAAAAGAAAAAAAACTAAATGTTGTTGTTGGCTTACAAAGACATTACCAATCTAAATACATCGATTTAAAACAGCGTATTGATTCGGGAGCAATTGGTAAAATTAGAAGTGGTCAAGTATATTGGAATGACGCTGGTGTTTGGACAAAAAAGCGTAAGGCTGGACAATCAGAACTAGAATACCAAATGCGCAATTGGTATTATTTTAATTGGCTCTGTGGGGATCACATCTTAGAGCAGCACATTCACAATATAGATGTAGCAAATTGGTTTATCGGAGATTATCCAGTATCGGCTCAAGGTATGGGTGGTCGCCAAGTTCGTAACGGAAAAGATCATGGAGAAATTTTTGACCATCATTTTGTCGAATTTACATATGCTAGCGGTGCTGTAATTGCTAGTCAATGTCGTCATATTCCTGGAACCATGAGTAGGGTAGATGAGGTTTTTCAAGGTACAAAGGGAAGCGTTGAAATTGGTAAAGGAATAATAAACGATTTAAATGGCGATAGCACATATAAATACCCAAATAAATGGGGAGAGGATCCAAACCCTTATCAAGTCGAACACGATAGACTTTTTGCCTCAATTCGAAATGGAGGTGTTATAGCTGATGCTGAAAACGGTGCCAAAAGTACCCTAACAGCAATTCTGGGAAGAATGGCAACTTATACAGGGAAGAAAATTACTTTTGATGAAGCTCTAAACTCTAAGCTACATTTAATGCCTGAGGAAGTTACTTGGAATACTACACCACCATCCCTTCCGGATGAAAATGGTAATTATTCAATTCCAACTCCTGGTAAAACTAAATTCGTCTAATAATGAATCGTAGAAATTTTTCACAACTTGCAGGAATTGGGGGAATAGGAATGTTTTCATCCCAATCCATTTTTGCTTCAAATAGTAACTCAAATAAACACTCATTCAATTTAGCTTATGCTCCCCATTTAGGTATGTTCCGTCACCACGCTGGTAATGACCCGATAGACCAGTTAAATTTTATGGCAGACCAGGGTTTTACTGCTTTTGAAGACAACAATATGCGAAACCGTGAAGTTGCTTTACAAGAAAAAATGGCTCAGACAATGGATAGGCGTGGCCTTCGAATGGGTGTTTTTGTAGCTCACGAAATTTATTGGCAAAAACCGAATCTAGCCAATGGTGATAAAGCTTTAAGAGAAGAGTTTTTGGACTATATTAAAAAAGCGATCCCTGTAGCCAAGCGGGTTAATGCCAAGTGGATGACAGTAGTTCCTGGATACGTAGATTTGAGACAAAACATGGCCTACCAAACTGCTCATGTAGTTGAAAGTTTGAAACAAGCATCTGCATTATTAGAACCTCATGGTATTGTTATGGTATTAGAACCGCTTAACTTCAGAGATCATCCAGGTCTATTTTTAGCAGAGAGTCCACAAGCATTTGAGATTTGTAAGACTGTAAATTCTCCCTCCTGTAAAATTCTCTTTGATATTTATCATCAACAAATCCAAGAAGGAAATCTGATTCCAAACATTGAAAAATGCTGGGATGAAATAGGATATTTCCAAATAGGTGATAATCCAGGAAGAAATGAACCTACTACTGGAGAGATTAATTATGCCAATGTATTTAAATATATTCATTCTCGGAATTTTGATGGTATTTTAGGAATGGAACATGGAAATAGCCGTCGTGATAAAGCAGGTGAGCAAGCAGTGATTGACGCCTATGATAAAGTAGACCAATTCCTGTAATGTTCAATTCCATCACCCAATTGCTTGGAATTCGATATCCAATTATTCAAGCGGGCATGGTTTGGGCGAGCGGGTGGAGATTGGCTTCAGCTGTAAGTAATGCTGGAGGATTGGGGCTTTTAGGAGCGGGTTCTATGTATCCTGAAGTACTCCGTGAACATATCCAAAAATGTAAAAAAGCAACGAATAAACCTTTTGGTGTTAACGTCCCTTTGCTTTATCCAGATATAGAAAAATTGATGGAAATAATTGTAGAGGAAAAAGTTTCAATTGTTTTTACCGCTGCAGGAAACCCTAAATTATGGACAGAGCATTTAAAATCACATGGATGTAACGTGGTACATGTTGTAAGCTCCGTAAAATTCGCATTAAAAGCCCAAGACTGCGGAGTAGATGCAATTGTAGCAGAAGGATTTGAAGCAGGAGGTCATAATGGAAGAGAGGAAACAACGACTATGACTTTAATTCCTTTAGTTAAAAAAGCCATTCAAATTCCTCTTATTGCTGCTGGAGGTATTTGTACAGGGGAATCAATGTTAGCTGCTATGGCTCTTGGTGCTGAAGGAGTTCAGGTAGGCTCTCGTTTTGTTGCTACCCCCGAAGCATCTTCTCATTCAAATTTTAAAGAAGAAATACTGAAAGCAGAACAAGGTGCAACTATTCTAACTTTAAAAGAGTTAACTCCTGTGAGAATGATGAAAAATCCATTTTATAAAAAGATCCAAAGTCTTTATCAAAATGGAGCTAGTGTAGAAGAACTTAGTTTTGCGCTAGGAAGAGGTCGAGCTAAAAAAGGTATGTTTGAAGGTGACCTTTCTGAAGGTGAATTAGAAATTGGGCAAGTAGCGGCACAAATTAATTCAATAAAACCTGCAGCAGAAGTCGTTCAAGAATTTATTAAAAGATATAACAAAACAATAGACAGATTAGACAAAATTAATTGACCACTACAGTTTCATTGAATTCAATTAAAATTTGATTTTGAGTCAAATCTTCAAAAGTTTCTTCTTTTCTAATTAAATGAGCTTCCTCTTTATACCAAAGTACTTCTGGTGGGCGAAAACGAGAGTTGTAATTACTTGCCATTGTAAAACAATAAGCTCCAGCATTTCTGAAAGCTAAAATATCACCCTCTGATATCTCTGCTATTTTTCTATTGCTCCCAAAAGTATCCGTTTCGCAGATATATCCAACTACTGTATAAAATCGTTCTTTCCCTTTAGTGTTAGATATGTTAACGATCTCATGATGAGAGCCATACATCATAGGTCTAATAAGATGATTAAACCCTGAGTCAACTTGAGCGAATACTGTCGAGGTAGTTTGCTTGACAGCATTTACTTTTGTTAAAAAATAACCTGCCTCGCTAACCAAAAACTTCCCTGGTTCAAAAGTTAATTTGAGCTCTTTTCCATAAGTTTTGCAAAAAAGTTTAAAGCGCTGACTTAATTTTTCTCCCAATTCTTCGATATTAGTTTCTATATCGCCAGGTTTATATGGGACTTTAAAACCACTGCCAAAATCTATAAATTCTAAATTTTTAAATCTCAAGGCGGTATCAAATAATATTTCCGCAGCATGCAAAAAAACTTCGATATCTAAAATATCACTTCCCGTGTGCATATGGACCCCGTTGATTTGCATCTGCGTGTTTTCAACAATTCTCAATATGTGAGGAATTTGATGTATAGAGATTCCGAATTTTGAATCAATATGTCCTACTGAGATGTTGCTATTTCCACCTGCCATTACATGTGGATTTATTCGAATACAAACTGGGGTATTTGGGTGTTTAGAGCCAAATTGTTCTAAAGTTGATAAATTATCAATATTAATTTGAACTCCCATTGAAGCAACGCTTTCTATTTCTTCTAACGAAACACCATTAGGTGTAAATATTATGTCTTCTGGATTAAAACCAGCTTTTATACCCAGATGAACCTCTTGTATTGAAACGGTGTCCAATCCCGAACCGAAAGAACGAATTAAACTAAGTATAGAGATATTTGAAAGTGCCTTACAGGCATATTTGATACGTAGATTATCAACTTTATTAAATGCGTTTTTTAGACGTTGGAATTGATTCTTAATCTTGTTTCCATTATACACGTAAACAGGGGTTTTATAGTCTTTTGCTATATTTATCAAGGTTTCGTTTTTCATATAAGTACGATATAATCGCCAAAAGTAACACCTATATTTTACCAAACAAATTAAAGATGTTTTCGCACTCAAAATTTTTAAAAATGTTATACATATAACAAAAAGTTTAAGTTAAAGAAGCCAAAATTCCGATGTGGTTTCTCTATTTTTACACGATATCTTATATTATAATTATGAATTTACACGAATACCAAGGAAAAGAATTATTAGCTAGTTTTGGCGTTACTGTTCAAAGAGGAATTGTTGCAAAAACATCCGAAGAAGCGGTTGCAGCTGGAAAAAAATTAACAGAAACTACTGGAACTTCATGGCATGTTGTTAAGGCTCAAATCCATGCTGGAGGTAGAGGAAAAGGAGGTGGAGTTAAATTAGCTAAAAGTCTTGAAGATCTAAAGCGTATTTCTGATGAAATTATAGGAATGCAGCTCATAACTCCACAAACTCCAAGAGAGGGTAAAAGGGTTAATCAAGTTTTAGTAGCCGAGGATGTCTATTATCCGGGTGAATCTGAGCCAAGTGAATTTTATATATCTGTTCTTTTAAATCGGGCTACGGGTAAAAACATGATAATGTATTCTACTGAAGGAGGTATGGATATTGAGGCTGTTGCGGATCAAACGCCTGATTTAATTTTTACAGAAGAAATTGATCCTTCTCTTGGTATTCAAGGATTCCAAGCCCGAAAGATAGCTTTTAATCTTGGTCTATCCGGAGCTGCTTTTAAGGATATGACTAAATTTGTAACATCCTTGTATAAAGCTTATATCGGATCCGACGCCTCGTTGTTTGAAATAAATCCAGTTTTAAAAACTTCAGATGATAGAATAATTGCAGTAGACGCCAAAGTAACTTTAGATGATAATGGTCTGTTTCGTCATAAAGATTTTGAGCTTTTGCGAGATTTAAGCGAAGAAAACCCTGTTGAGGTTGAAGCTCGTGAGGTTGGGCTCAACTATGTGGATCTTGATGGAAATGTTGGATGCATGGTTAATGGAGCTGGCCTGGCGATGGCAACTATGGATCTTATCAAGCAGGCTGGGGGGGATCCAGCAAATTTTCTTGATGTTGGAGGTACAGCGGATGCTGCTCGTGTTGAAACTGCTTTCCGATTGATTCTAAAAGATACAGATGTTAAGGCTATTTTAGTTAACATCTTTGGAGGAATTGTTCGCTGTGACCGTGTTGCACAAGGTATAGTAGATGCTTACAAAAATATGGGTGATGCAATCAATGTTCCGATCATAGTTCGTTTACAGGGTACTAATTCTGACATCGCAAAAGAATTGATAGATTCATCTGGATTAAATGTACTTTCTGCCACAGCCTTCCAAGAAGCTGCTGATAAAGTACAAGAAGCTATCAATTAGCGCCATAATGTCATTTATTTTAGTAAAATTAACTGACATATTGTCAAAATATGTATTTGGTCTTGATTTTGCTTTATAGTTAGCAACAAAGAATTGTTAAACTTAAAATTAAGATTATGAATTTAATACATAAACAAAGAACATTTTTCCCTTCCTTGATTAATAATTACTTTAATCAAGAGTGGGATTTTAAAACACCGAATTATAACAGTTTACCGGCTGTAAATATAAAAGAGTTAGACACTCATTTTGATATTCACTTGGCGGTTCCTGGCATGAAAAAAAGCGACTTTGAAATTGAAGTTGATAACGGTTTGCTCTCAATTTCTTCTTCAACTACCAATAAAGATTCTGCCGTAGAAGAATTTACTCGTCATGAATTTAGTTTTAATAGTTTTAAAAGAACTTTTACTATTCCTGAAAGTGTCGATCCAGCAAAAGTTGATGCATGTTATTCGAATGGTGTACTTCAAATTAGTTTACCTAAACGAAAAGAAGCTCTACCACAGCCTAAAAAGGTTATAAAAATTAGATAATCTAATTAATTAATTAATTATTTATTTTTATTTAGATCGGTCTCCTATTGGGACCGATTTTTTTTTACAGCTTAATAAAAACTTTATTTTTATACAGGTAATATGTTGGTAACCATAATATTATTACATAGAATAACGCATACACTAAAGATCCCATTTTCAATGGTAGTCCAATACTCTCCCATAGGTTCATAAACTTGTCATTTAAAGCAAAACCCCATAATTTGGAACTGTAGAAAACTACAGTTAATATACTCGAAAGAGAGTAAGAAAAGATTGAATTTATACCGAAAACATGGGCAAATTTAAATTTATAATTACTTTTCTTAAAATCAAATATATATATGGATGATGCCAAGCTAATTGCTGTTATTCCACCCATTAATAAACTAAATGAGGAGCTCCAAAGATTTTTATTTAACGGGAATACCCATTGCATGAGATCTCCTAAAAATAATAGAATAAACCCGAAAAAGAATAATTGATTTATTTTCTCACCCAGCTCATCTTTTTTTAATAATATATAACCTGATATCATTCCCATAATTCCTGATGCTATTGAGGGTAGGGTACTTAAAATTCCTTCTGGATCCCATGTTTGTTTCCATAGTCTTCCAGGGAGAAGGAGTTTATCTAAATAATGTGCCCAATTTTTTTCAGGTACACTTAAATCTGGAATGCCAATCCCAGGAACTGGAATGTAAGCCATAATAATCCAGTATAAAAGTAAGATTGCAATTCCAATACACAATTGAGCTTTTCGTGAGGTATATAAAAATAAAATTGCACAGCCTAAAAATACAAAAGCAATGCGTGGAAGCACACCGACCCATCTTATTCCGTCGAGGTTAAAACTGGGCCATAGCCATAAAAAAATACCAACAGAATAAATTTTTAATGCCCGGATCAAAACCTTTTTTGTTAATTCAGTTCGGGTCTTACCTAGTTCTATTTGTTTTGTGAAGGACAAAACTATTGACACTCCAACTATAAACAGAAAAGTAGGGAAAATATAATCAGTTGGTGTAATTCCATTCCATTCCGCATGAAGAAATGGAGCATAAACATGATCCCATGAGCCTGGTGTATTAACAATAATCATTAGTATGATTGTTAAACCACGTAAAATATCAAGAGAAAGTAACCTTTCGTTTTTAATTGTTTCCATTTATTAGTTTTATTGAATTTCCACCTCTTCCATTTAAATCAAAAAGTCGTACTACAATTTTATCTGATGATTTAACTTCTACGGGTTTTGTGAATAAGATGTCTGTTTTACTTGGTTTTTTGCCATCAGTTCTATATCTAATTTCTAGACCTGGAAACTGTTGACGAATTTTTAGTATTCCATTTTCAATAATTGCGCCTGGTTTGGGCAGATCAAAAAGAAGATCTTTATTTAGTTTTGATAGAAATGGAAGTTGGCGTTGACCAACCGTATTGGCAAAACGATTCCATGATTTTTTTAATAAGGGCTTTTGATTAGAAACAGATTTTTCTTTTAACCATTCTTCTTTTTTACCCCATGCTCGTTCAGAAAATATAATCATATTAGGCATTAACATACGATCAAATTCATAGGTATTTGCTGCAGTTTCTGTCCAGAGTTGTGATTGAATTCCTAAGAAATTAGATCGTGCATTTCCCATAAGGCTTACTTTATTTTTGATTTCACTTTCTTTTATGCCTAAACTTTGAAGTTTCACTTTATTGGCAAATACATTAAGAGGTTCAGTGCCCCAACTATCGATATAGTTGACATATCCTGACCAATTAAGGCCAGAATTCTCCATATCCATGTCATCTGTCATATCGAAGTAAAAAGCAGCAGAATTACTCATTATTGTTTGGAAACCAAGATTATTAAGTTTATAAATAATATCCTCTCTTCCCTCACCCCAGGTATTGTTCCAAACACTCGGGATAAAGTCTAAGTCTAATAAATTTTCATTTACTTTTATTTCTGATTGGCCTTTTTTACTGTGGGTGAGAAGTACGTCTTCCCATCCAGCCATTCGAGCACCAGAATCACTTATAATTTTATTTAATCGTTTTACACTCTGATTATATAGAGCTTGATAATTACTTATATCAGGGTTTTGTTTTAAATAATCTTCACAAATTGGTGACTTTTTCCATACTCCAAAAGGTAATTCGTCAGCTCCGATATTAAAGGTTTCCATTGGTAAATTTACTTCAGTATACATGGATTTAATTTCTGTAAAAACTTTTTCAAAAAAGCGAAAAGCGCCAGGTTCACATATGCATATAGTATTGTCTTTATATAGTTGTGCTGAAATGTATTGACTTGTATCGTTTGGATCGTGAAGGCGAAATTCATTTGCTGCAGCGAAATCACCTTTTTCAAGTAAATTATCATAACGAACCTTCATAGCTACTATAGCAGCTCTTGCGTGTGATGGAAAACTGACCTGAGGAACCACACGAATATTTCTTTTTTTCGCAGCGTGAAGAATCTCCAAAAAATCTGACCGACTTAGATAACCGTTTCCTTTACTTTGTTTTTTTCCAGATCCAGATCCATACATTGGAAAAAGGCGGTCTTTTTCGTCAATTGTAAAACCACGGTTACTTCCAATCTCTATTAATTCTTCTAATCCAGGAATCTCTATACGCCAGCCTTCGTCATCTGAAAATCTTATATCTAGTACATTGAGCTTATAATAAGTCATGTAGTCAAGGATTTGAAGAAGCTTCTTTTTTGGGAAAAAGTTACGTGACAGGTCTATCATAAAACCACGATGTTCAAAGCGAGGAGAATCCTCAATTCTAAGAAGAGGTATTCCATTTTCCTCTCTTTTCGAATGTACTAAAATTTGATGTAAAGAACCGATAGCATATAAAAGGCCACTATAAGAAGAGACTTTTATAAAAACTAATTCGTTTTTTATCTCAATGGTATAAGCATCCTTGGAAAGACTTTCATCTTTAATAATTTCAATTTGAAGATTATCTGAAGTTCGATTAAAGTCAATGTCGAGTCCATTTTTTAGTCTTGTTTTTAAAAATTCAGAATATTTTTCAAAAGATCCAAAATCAAAAGTTAAGGACTTTGGGAAATCAAAATAATCTCCTCTCCATTCAGTTTTTTGAGGGGTAGGTATTACCCAGTGTAATTCCGATTTGGGTAAAGGAGTAATATTTTCATAATATGCATATCGTTCAGCGGCGCTTGGGATATTTAAATCTTTTACCCCGATTGCAGATTCCCAAATAATTTCACTATTCAAGTCATAAAGTTGATTTGAACTCGAGAGATGCACAAAAAATCCAATGGGCCCCATAACTAATCTGCGCATTATTCCTTTCTGAATCCCAGAAAATTTTAGTTTATCGCCTGGTTTTAGTGAAAATGAACTGCCAAATTGTAATTGCCAATATTGACTATTTTTGGTTGAAATAATATCTATACCATCAGGTAGGCTTTCTTGTTGTAATGATCCACTAAATTGATTCCAGTGTAGTGTCCAATCTCCACCATTCCATGTACTATCAGAAGAATTTGTTAATTCAAAAGATACTTCCATCTGATTTTTATCTAAATCAAAAGCATTGATTGTATATGTTACATCTAGTTTATTTTCAACATTTGAGCCCTCACATTGAATTAGAAAGATAAAAGTAAGTATGCAACATGAAACTACTCTCATTTAAAACTTTTTTCACTAAAATAGAAAAATTTAATAGGAATAAATTTTTTATAACAAGTAGTTTGATTTTAAATTATAAAAATTTATTTAACTCGAAACTCTTTTATTGCAGCATTGGGTTCGATAATCATATATCCTTCCCAAAAATCAGGGTCATAGGTTATTCGATTTACAGGAAGAATTGCCGCTTTCTCCTGAAGATCTTCAAAAACATTTGTATTCAGGGGTATGGTTTCAAAAACAACTAATTGATAACGCTGGTTATTTCGGTTAACAACATTTAGATCCATTTTCAATTGATTTTGCTTATTACGTCCTTTGACTATTTTATTCTTTTCTGTTATTACTAAGGGTCGATCAAAACCCCCTTCAAAGCTTGAATTAAAGTCGAAGTATTCTAGACTGTATTTATTCGATGCTGATTTTTTAAACTGAATAATCACCTCTCTTAAATCTTCTTTAAAAGATACTCCGAACATACTAAAGTCTCTTATTGGTTGAATATTTTTATATTCAATTCTAATTAGTGCCAACTTATCTGCATCTACATATATTTTTCCTTTGTAATCAGCATTTCCATTTGGATTAAAATTGATGATGTATACCGGAGTATCTCCTAAGTAGGTAAAATCTGTTTGAGTGAATTTGTATTTTGAAGCTTTTTTCAATATAGCTAAATCAAGTTTTTCTTCATCAAACAAACTACTTATCAAATTACTCAAAACCCTCTTTCTCCATTTTAAAAAATCCTCTTTTTCTTTTTGAAGTTTTTGTTTTGTTGTCAGCGTGTCTTTTGATGTATCATTTATTTCATCAGCCTCAACCTTTCCTCCAATAATTCCCGAACGAACTTTAAAAAAGGAATTACTTTTTACATTTTGTTTAAGAATGGTATCAAAAAGTTTTTCTATATTTTCGAAAATGGCTGTTTTCTCTTTATCCTCAAGCTCCAAAGCTTTAATTAATTCCAGCTTTTGATTTTCGTCACTATAATCTCCATTTAGATTTCCAATTAATTCGAAATACCAAGTATTTTTTTTTGGTATTTTATAAAGAGTACTGTCCCAAAATACTTGGTTGAATTCATCTATTGATGTTTTTTTTATTTCCACCTCAAGGGATTTAAATTCTTGTGAGCCAGTTTCTCTGAAAAAAAGTTTTTTTTCAGTTAGTCCCAACTCATATTTTTCTGGAATATCTTTTTGTATTTCTTTCAGAATATCCTTTACATCAAGCTGTTTGTTACTTAAAATGATAGAATTAAGTTCAATAGTTTTTGGATTTAAGTAAAATATACTGTCTTTAACACTTGAAAAATGTACACCAAGTGTTTTATATCCCATGCATGAAACAAAAAGTGAGTCATTTTCATTTAATGAATCATAAATTAATCGAAAGCGACCCTCCTCATTTGCAACTACTCCAGTTCCTGAGTTTAGATAAATACTTGCAAAAGGGATAGATTTTTGAGTCAGACTGTCTTTAACAATTGCTGTAAGTTCTTGACCTGCTAAAATATAAGTGCCTAAAAAAATGAAAAAAATTATAGATTTAATTTTCATCTTGTTAAATTACATTTAGTTGTTTTTGTAGGCTTTTAATTTCATCACGAAATTTAGCTGCTTCAATAAAGTCAAGTGATTTAGCTGCTTTTTCCATGTATTTTCGAACTTCACGTATTTTCTTTTCTATTTCGGGTTTAGTCAAATATCGATTAACTTCTTCAGCTGTTTTTCTTTCTTCAAGCTCTTGAGCAAATGTAGATACTGAGTTTTTTGCTAATGCGCTATCTAAAGATTTATTTAATGCCCTTGGGATTATATTATATTTTTTATTGTATAATATCTGTTTTTCTCTACGATAATTAGTTTCATCTATCGTTTTTTTCATGCTTTTAGTTATAGTATCAGCATACATTATTGCTTTACCATTAATATTTCTTGCTGCTCGTCCTACAGTTTGTGTTAGAGAGCGATTTGAACGTAAAAACCCTTCTTTATCAGCATCTAAAATTGCGACAAGGGAAACTTCAGGCAAGTCTAATCCTTCGCGAAGTAAATTCACTCCGATCAAAACATCAAAAATACCTTTTCTTAAGTCTTGCATAATTTCCACGCGTTCAAGAGTATCTACATCGCTGTGAATATAACGGCAACGAATTTGAGCACGACTTAGGTATTGAGTTAGCTCTTCTGCCATTCGTTTAGTCAAAGTCGTCACCAAAGTACGTTCATCTTTCTCTGTGCGTTGCTGAATCTCATCAATGAGATCATCGATTTGATCCTTGCTTTGGCGAATCTCTATAATTGGATCAACTAGTCCCGTGGGTCTTATTACTTGTTCTACAAAAGCACCCTCAGTTTTCTCTAATTCATAATCTGCGGGTGTTGCGCTAACATATAAAACTTGATTTTGAAGGGCTTCAAATTCTTCAAATTTTAGTGGGCGATTATCCATTGCAGCAGGTAGTCGAAATCCATATTCAACTAAATTTTCTTTTCTACTTCTATCACCACCATACATTGCATGAACTTGAGAAATTGTTACATGGCTTTCGTCAACAATCATCAGAAAATCCTTAGGGAAATAGTCTAATAAGCAAAAGGGTCGAGTTCCAGGCGCTCGGCCATCTAAATATCGAGAATAATTTTCAATGCCTGAACAGTAGCCTAACTCTCTAATCATCTCTAAATCAAACTCGGTTCTTTCCTCTAGACGTTTAGCTTCTAAAAATTTCCCTATTTCCTTAAAGTAATCTATTTGTTTTACTAAATCATTTTGTATTTGGATGATTGCATCTTGAATTATATCAGGAGATGTAACAAATATATTTGCAGGATAGATTTTAATATTTTCGTATTGCTCAATTTTCTTATTATTTATTGGATCAAAAGATTCTATTAATTCTATTTCGTCTCCAAAAAAATGGACTTTATATGCTATATCAGCGTAACCTGGAAATATATCAATTATATCTCCTAGAACTCTAAAATTTCCTCTTCC
>CABYBK010000045.1 GCA_902517245.1 uncultured Bacteroidota bacterium
ATATCAGAAAGATGGAAAACTTTATGGTAAAATTATTCGTTTACTTTTACCAGAAGACCAAGGAAAGTTATGTAAAGAGTGCAAAGGGGATGAAAAAAATAAACCTATAGCTGGAATGGTAATTGTAAAAGATTTGATTTTAGAGGACGATGTATGGGAAGAAGGAACCATATTGGATCCAAAGTCAGGTAAAGTTTATGATTGTTACATAAATTTGGAAGATGCAAATACACTAAAAGTAAGGGGCTATCTTGGTTTTTCTTTTTTAGGTAGAACTCAAATTTGGAAGAGGAAAGATTAATAAATAAGTTCCTCTCAAAACTAGAATAATAGTTGCATTTAATTTTATTTAGAAGATTTAAAATATTTTTATACATTTGAAATTATGTCACGACGCATTATTAATTTTGAATTTCCTTCTGGCGTTGATTCCGTTTTTATAGACGGGAAAAGATATACACGTACTCAATTTGACAGAGCAAAGGCTAGAGAAAAAAGAAGAGATAAAAAAGGTCGCTTTTTAAGTATTCAGTAATCCACTAAACACGATACCTTGATTGATGTTATTGCTGGATTAGCTATAATTTAAAAATAAATAGGTTAGCTCTGAAAGCAATTTAAATTACGGAACATAATCTTTATCTAATTTGCGACTTATTTGTATATTGTTTATACTAATTATTAAATCATTAATACCTCTTTTTTTTATTGGGTTTAGTTTTATTGTAAATTAATTTGATGCAAAACGAATTGAGTAAATTATCTGTTAAATCAGAAATTAAATTAAATGCCGATATAAAGAAAATATGGAAATTATTCTCAACACCATCTCACTTAGAATTATTTCATCCCTTTTGTAAGAATAACAAAATAGTTATTTGGAATGAACAAACGAAAATAGATAAACTCACTTATCTGAATGGACTAGTGTATGAGAGAAATATATATAGTTGGCAAAAAGACACAGGGTTTAAATTATACATAGGCAAAAAAAAAGGTAAAAAGTCTAAAGTTGAATGGGATTTAAAACCAATCAATAATATGGTTATTTTATCAATAAAAGTAACTCCATACGTATCTAAAAAGTTTTCATTAAAAATTTATAACCTATTATTAAAACTTTATATTCTTCCACTATTAAAACGATATTTAAGAAATGTATTAAGAGGAATAAAATTTTATTTAGAAGATGGTAAAGTAGTGAAACATAACCAGTTTGGATCTCACAGCTGGTTCTCTTAAAACCAAAAATATTAATTAGAATATCTTTATAATCATTTTGGTAATATTTATGCAATTTTTTTACTATGGGCTCAAATAAAAAAGATATTAGATTATGGCAGAGTTTGTTATATTTAAAAATTATTAACCATTAATCGATTAAAATGAAAAAAATATTTTTAACAATAGCTATTCTAACATTTGTATTTTCTAATGCACAAAATGATAACAGTACCTTTCAAGACTTAAAACAACTTGAAGGAAAATGGATAGGTACATTAAAACTTTCAAATGGCGAATCAAAACCTTTTAATTTAGAATATACTATTCGATCTAATGGTAGCGCCCTGGTCGAGGAAAGCAATGAAGGAGGAACTGAGATGATGACAATAATTAATCTTCATAATGATGAAATTTTGTCAACACATTATTGTGGAGCTAAAAACAGACCAGTTGCGGAACTTAAGTCAAATAATAATGGACTAGTAAAATTTATTACTAATCATAAAAGAAGTGGATTAGATGTAAATAAAGAGTCTTTCGTTGGTTCCTGGGAATTTGATCTCATGCATGACAATAAAGATAAATTTATTTATAAATACACTTCAATTGGCTCCAATTCCTTTATTGCAACTGCAGAAATGAGTCGTATTAAATAAGCAGTGTTCTTTTAAATAAATTATCAAAAGATAGCTTTGGGTGTTTAGCTCAGTTGGTTTAGAGCGCTACCTTGACAGGGTAGAAGTCGGGGGTTCGAATCCCTCAACACCCACAAGGGTTCTCATTGATTTGGGAGCCTTTTCTTTTATCAATAGCGAACTATTTTTGAACTTTAGTGCTTTTAAAGAATTTTAACACCGTGTTTTTCTTCTTTATCCATACCCTAAAGCTAAAAAAATATTTACTCAATATGTGGCAGGAAATCTTCTCTTATAAGCATTTCAGAAAAGAAGGGTAATATGTTGTTATAAAAACGCTCATTAAGCATATCATTATGGCCTCCCTCATAAATCTCAAGAGAGTTTTTTACTTTTATTTTTGTTAAAACATCTGAAAAATATTGACTTCCAGTTGTCCAGGAATCAGCTGTACCTCCATCTAAAGATATAGCTCGCAATAGATTTAGATTTGAAACGTATTGGTCAGCCATATATGATGGAATATTTGCGGACCACTTTGCTTTAACATTTTCACTAATTAATATGGAGTCCCCTTCACGATCAAAAGGAAGGTCTGAATAAAAGGGTGGGTTATTTGGATTGGTTGAAGTGGCTGCTGAGAAAGCATGAAGGGCTTTTACCCACCAGCTCGCTTTTAACATCGAATCCCAACTATCTATAGACATTGCTTCATTTATGGCATTTTCATCCCAATAACTTGGGCTTAATGTCAAACAGCAAGAACAATGACCATATACAGATGAAAAAATATCTGGGTGTTTCATGGCTATTTTAAGTGCACCATAACCTCCCATTGAATGTCCAGCGATTCCCCGACTTTCAGATTTAGGAATGGATCTATAATTTGCATCAATATATTCTGGAAGCTCGTATGCAATAAAATCTTCCCAATTTCCGGTCGTGTAAGAATTTGTATAAAAACTCCCTCCAAATCTATTAGACCCATCAGGCATAACAATAATCATTGGCTCCACAGCGCCTGACTTAATTAATTTGTTTATTGTATTCACTGCCTCTTGGTCTCCCCAATCTGTCTTCCCGGTTGTATTTTTCCAACCAGAATATCCATGTAACCAATACACTACAGGGAATCTTTTTTTTGACTGTTTTTCGTAACCTGGTGGTAAATAAATACCTAAACTTATGGCTAATGACTCTTCCACTAAATTTTGTTCAAGAGAAGCAGCATGAATAGTTATATGCATCACCTTACCATTCTGACCAAAAGCAGTTAAAAAGAACATTAATTGAGCTGCCATGAAACCAATAAATAATTTTTTATCCATCTAATAAAATTAAAAAATATTTACTCAATATTTATTAGTATCTGTTCTTAATGATTATAGGTATTTTTCACCTAATTCTAGGACATCAAAATAAAGTGAGCTTTTTTTATTTAACTACGAATTATATATGGATTTAGCTATTCCAGAAAAAGTAAATTACAAAGCCCCAGATTATAAAAACTACTATTACAAATAGAACTCCCAATAAATGAGATTCATTAGTTTCCTTGTTATAAATAAAGTCCTTTAATTTCATAACTTAAAAGTATAGAATTTTTACTTACATAATGTTTTTCACTTGAACCACCTAAATAGTGGGAGTTTATATAACTTTGGGTATTAAATATTTAAAATGGTTATGGATTGCTGCACTTATATTTTTTATAGGATATTTTATCAACGATTACCTTGAAAGTGGTTTTAATAGTCAATTATTTGCAGTAGGGGTTGGTCTTGCAGCTTCAGGGGTTGGATTTTTAAATAAAAAATGATACCTCTGTACTCCTTTACTAATTTCAAAAACGTATAACCTTCTAGCTGAATTATTTCGTCTGCGTCAATAGAACCTTTTTAATCGTGAGTTTTTTTGTAGATTGAATCATATAATATAAAAAATGAAAAAATTAATTATACTATTAGCTATCTTATTTATTAAGGGACAAGTATTTGCACAGCAAGAAAAAAATTTAGCTCAAAAATTAGGCTATGAAGCAAACTCTAAATTATTGATTATCCATGCAGATGATATTGGTGTTGCTCATTCTGTTAACAAAGCAAGTTTTAATAGTTTTTCAGCAAAAACAATAACCTCTGGGAGTGTCATGGTTCCTTGTCCTTGGTTTTTAGAAGTTGCTGAATATGCTAGATTAAATGCCAATCATGATTTAGGAATACATTTAACTATAACGTCTGAGTGGAAAAATTATAAGTGGTCTGGAATTTCATCAACAAATGAAATAAAATCTTTAATTAATGAACAAGGTCACCTCTACCCACTAAACCAAGGTGTAAGAGCAAACGCAAACTATATTGATGTTAAAAAGGAATTAAAATCTCAAATTGAATATTCTATAGATAATGGATTAAATCCAACTCATTTAGATAGTCATATGGGAGCAGTTAGAGTAACTCCTGAAATATTTCAAGCATATTTTGAAGTTGGTCATGAATATAATTTGCCGATATTACTATCAAAGGAATTAAAAGAGGTAATAAATAATGGAACAATAGATACATCAAAATTTGACCCTTCAAAGTTGTACTGGGCAGAAAAAATTTACCAAAAATCTGATGACTCCCCAATTGATTTTCAAAGTTGGAAAAATTTCTATACTACTGTTATAAATGATATAAAACCTGGATTTAATATTCTATTAGTTCATTTAGGATATGATAATGATGAATTAAAAGCAATTACAATTGATCATCCAGATTATGGATCCACTTGGAGAGAATTAGATTTGAAAATAATTCAGGACAGCAAGTTCAAAAGTCTTATTGAAGAAAAAAATATAAAATTAATTACCTGGAGACAAATTAAAGATGTTTTGTATTAATCCCCTCTGTATTCATTTATAATTGCTAATTATAAAATTATTTTAATTTCCAATTACTTATGAACGACTTATTTTCTTTCAAACTACTTTTTTATAATATAGATTGTGTTCTTTTTCCATTTTGAATGGGAGTGCTATCTGGCATGATTTTATTAAGGATTGTATATACTGGGCAAAACTTAGTCACTGGTGATAATATTTGAAGAATTGCAGTTGCTACGGCTATCCATATAAAGCTGATGCCAAATTGGTCTGCAGCTGCAACAGATCCCAAATAAATTAAACCTACAATCCCGTCATGAACTCTAACTTTGATAATATCTTTCTGTTCCATTTCATTAATTTATAGTTATTAAATTACAATATACAAAGAAGTGTTTTTAAATTACGAAAAAGGATATACTGACTATCCATCTTCAAACAGATGATATTAAATTAGAAATTTGATTTAAAAATCATTCTATTTATATTAGTTGTATTGTAAAATATTAAATCGATTAAAATGAAAAAAGGATATTGGAGTGGCCACGTTTTTGAAATTAAAAATGAAAAGAGATGGAATAACTACTTAGCTAAATACACTCAAATTGAAGAAAAGCATAAAAATGAAAAAACGGGGAATTATTTACCTGTACTTTTAGGTCAGCCCAAGGAAAAGATTCAAGGATCAGATTTGATGTATGGAGCAGTTGTTGAATTTAATAGTTTAAAAGATGCAATAGACTGCTACAATAGCGAAGAGTATCAGGAAGCTTTGATTGAGCTAAGTGATAATCCCGAAGATACTGTTATTAGAAATCTCACAATTTTTGAAGGTATTTAAAGAAATTATTCATTTTTTGTTGAAGTAATATCAGGGTATTCTTTTTTAATAAAGTTTAAAATATCAATTGCTTTTTTCTGATGTTTTTTGAAAAGACCCAATTGTCCAACATTAACTGTTTTCACATAATGAAGATTACTTAAAAAAATGCTAATTGCTTCTTTGTTTCCTTTTTTAATTTTTGGATTTCCAGAGGGATACACAAATTCTATATCATAAACGTTCATCTCATCAAAAATCTTTGGATCGAATATTACATTTATTTGATCAAATAGTCGCCTAACTAGGTATTCTTCTCTCTGCCTAATGAAATCAATGAAAATATAATTGTCATTATATTCTAAAAGGGCGTCAATTACTTTTTGGTTTTTGATCAGTATAAAATTTCCAGAATATTTTAATTCTTCATTAGTTGTATTATTAGCCCAAAAGACAAATGGCCGTGGTAAATATCTGGCATAATAATAAAGATCTTTTCCGTATTCATCTTGTAAGTCATTGTTTAGAATATATAAAATAGAATCTATCCTTGTTTCTCTTATTTCTCTTCGCTGAATCACAATATCTAATTCTTTGATATCGGTTTCAAGGTCATTAATAAATGATGCAATGATTTCTTTTTCTTTTTGTCTATCGACTAATCCCTCTCTATAATTCTCAACAAAAAAACCAAGTGAGATTGCAATAAATAACATTAAAAACTCCCAAAATCTATTTATAATTTTTTTCATTTATTTCTATAAAAAATTGAGTTTGTGGAGAAGAAGGGACTCGGACCCTCGACCTCTTGACTGCCAGTCAAGCGCTCCTTCGCTTACCTCCCCGTGTAACATCCGTAAATATAAACATTAGGTAGTTATTTAAAAATGATGTTTAAGTAAATTGCCATATAAGTGTCAAAAAATAGCCTTTCCTATCCTAAAGTCTGCAAACGTAAAGACGGTAAATATCACGTTGATTTTAAATTAAACAATAAACGCTACAGGTTGTTTAGTGGTCGTTTAATTGGTTCTTCATTGTATCCAAATTCCTACCCGGCTAAACAGCGTTACTCTGTAACCTCAACTCTTGCAAAACAGGTTTATGAATTTATAGTCTCTAACGATTATTCTCTTACTAAACCCCTTTCTTCTGTTGACCATTATGACAGTCTGATACAAGATAAACTTGCAGAGCCTTTATCAAGCAACTATCGTAAAACTTTATTGTATTTGTCTGGTCTTTTAAGAGATCAACTCATAAAAAAAGGATCTATTACTGCATCGTTTCTAGACTCACTTCCTCTTAGATACAATAACAATACGAGCTATAATACTTCAAGAAGACACGTTAATGTTTTAGCAAACTATTTACATAGCAAAGACTTTCCAGTTGAACTATCTAAACTTAAAACACGTAAACAAGATGAGGTTCTTCATAGTCCTATAAATGATGTAAAAGAAATGCTGTTTAAGATCAAGAATTTTAATGAGAACTTGTATATCTGTTGCTTACTTACTTATGGCTGTTTGTTAAGACCACATCAAGAAATAAGACTATTAAAATGGAAAGACTTTAGTGATGATTTATCGCATATTAATCTAACAGGAAGCAAAGTAAAATCAAAGCGTAATCGTATTGTTCCGGTTCCATCTTACATAAGAGAAGTACTAATAAAAAGAGACTCTAATTATAATGTGTTTTCTAATTCAATAGAACCATATAACAAAGGTTATTTTTCACTTATTTGGAAGCGTTTCAAGAGACTTAATCCTGATGTTGGAGCAAGTGTTACTATTTACTCTTTTAGACATACTGGCGCAATAGAAATCTTTAAGAGAACAGGCTCTATAACCAAGCTACAGAAAGCTATGGGGCACTCTTCTATAAATGTTAGTTTGACTTATTTAAGAGCTTTAGAAGTTCCTGAACTTAATGAAGAGGATATGCCGATGATTTAAATTAGGTGTTATCCCCAAAACCCTTTTTCAAGATTATCTTTTAATTCAGAATAATCAATCTCAGGGTATTTATGTTCAATTAAACTTTGAATTTCTAAATACTTTATTTTTAAGTTTTCGCAGATTTCTATTGAAAATTTTATCCAAATAGCTTGAATGGTTAAAATATTTTCAAACTCAATATCTCCTAAGATTTTATAAGGATTCATATCAAAATTTGATTTTCCTAAAGATGATTTATTGTAACTATAAAGCTCTCTATATTTTGTAATATTCTTCAATGCAAAATTTTTGCTTAAATACGGAATAAAATATTGGTGTAAATCTTCACGATATAACCTGTCCTCTTCAACTATTTGAGCTATTTGTTGTGGTACAGATGCTATTAGGTTTTTTATGTTGTTGTCTTCAAGACTGGATAGCTTTCCTGAGTTAACAATTTCATTTAAAACACCGTTATCTGCAACATAAATCCACCCCGAAACTGTAAAATAGTACATTAAGCTGTCTAATTTAGATTCTGATTTCCAATTTGACCCTGGAAAGGTGTTTTTTAAAAGTTCCTTATTAACTTCAAGGATTGTTCTTTTTTCTTTTAATGACGTTTCAAGACTAATTAAATTATTTGATATTTCATTATGCAGTGCTAACAAAACATTTTTTTCTTGAACTCTAGTTTTCCTTTCTTCATTTAAATTATTAACCTGAAGAGCCAAAAGAATACCTATAACGACAAAAAAGACCTCTCCTAAGGCATATCTAAGATATTTGGCTTGACTAAGACTAATCAATTTTTTAAATCTTAAAAAGCGCATTGATTAATTTATGATTAATAAGCTTCTAATATAGTAAACTCTACAATATTTATCTGTCCTTTGTTGGTATCCCAACAGCACCTTTTCTTGGTGACCAGTGTGAATGAATTTTTTTCCATAGACCGTCTACTTTTGTCCAAATAAAAGAGGCTCTTACAGCATAAGGTGTTTTATTTCCTTCAAAAATATAACTCCCATCAACATTAAATGTTACTACTGCGGTATAACCATTTGGGGAAACTTGAACTGCGTGGTTATTTGTTTCGAAACTTACCCATTTGTACTTTACAGGCGAATTAAAATATTTCTCATCATATGTCCTTAATTGAGTTCCATTTGATGAAAAGGTTGAGGAATCCATATTTGGCATTAGATATTTTTTTGCCTCTTCATAGTTTCTACCTGTTGATGCAACCTCAGTCCATTTTATACTTTTTTTAATTAAGGTTTCTTTTAATTTCTCGGTTTGCCCAAAAGCAACTATGGGAACAAATAATAGAATAAGAAGTAGCTTTTTCATAGTATTTATTATAGATATTCCAATATACCTAAAATCTACAATATCTCTACTCCGTGTTTTTCTTTCGGAACTTAATGAAGAGGATATGCCGATTATATAAAAAACCCTCCACTTGGGAGGGTATATATCTTGATAGTAATTAGTTATTTTGCAGCAGCTTCTGTAATATCAGATGTTGGGTCAAAAATCCAATTCTCCATAACAATTTTTCCATCTACCCACTTAAATGATGCATTAAATGGATTACTCCAGTTTTTTCCAGTTTTATTTCCTTTAGCAGACCAACCACCCCATATGTGGGACCATACCATATTATTGTTATTTTCGTCATACACAGTAGTTTCAACAAACATCCACTCCAAATTGATATTACTGTAGATTTGATGATGAGAACTCCATCCTTTTTGAACAGTTGACTTATCTGCTTCATTTCCATTTAAATCGAAAATAGCATCTTCAGTATGGATTTCATTGAATGTGTCAAATTTGTTTTGCAAATATTCATTCATATAAGCTTTTATCGCTTCTGAGTATTTGTCATCAGTTGTTGTTTTACCCGTGATTCCTTGAGAGAACGAAAAAGTTAAGGTAGATAGAAAAAGTAATGTAAATAGTTTTCTCATTTTAATTGATTTATGATTAATAATAGACTAATATAAGAAACCTACAATATCTCTACTCCGTGTTTTCTAAACTTAATGAAGAGGCTATACTATAATTATTAGCTGACCTTCAATAATTTTTTTAATTCGAATAGACTATTCTTATATCTCTGTAAAAAACGTAATTTACTATTCATAAATCTTAGTTTTGAAACGAGAAGAGCTTTTAGAGTTTTATCTTTTTGAACAATAGCGCTGAATATTTTTATTTTTTCGGATTCCTTTATTTTCATTTCTCTAACATCAATAAGTAATTCAGGATAATTAAATTGGATGTATTTTAAAATTTCTTTTTGGACAAAAATTTCGTCTTCCATATTTGCAACTACTCCATATTTTGTTCCATTGTAGAGTGATTCAATAGCAATCTTAACTTTTTTATTACGAATAAATTTTAACCCCCCGTCGTATTTTAATGAGGTATAAATTTCTTCACTAGGCCCAAAGCCACGATAATCAGTCGCTGCAACCAAGAGTTTACTATATGAAAAATGAGAATTTTTTAATTTACCATCTATAACGTTTTTTAGGTTTTCTGAGTCATATCCAAAGACACTATCTCTATTTAAAGTTGAGCTTTCAATTATCTCTAATTCTGTAGCTAATTCTGAAATTATTTCTTTTTCTCTATCTAAATTATCAAGGGAGGTCTGATAGTTGTCGAACCAAAAAGATACCGAAATTCCTAAAACAATAACTGAAAATTCGATACAGTATTTAAGAATTAAATTTTTCAATTATTTATTTATTATAAGAATATACAAATAAGTCCCTAAACCTAATGAAGAGGATTTACTGACGTTTTAATTTATTAAACTTGTGTTCCAAATATCTTTTTTACAAAGCCAATTCCCATTATTCTGTTTTTCCCATATAACAATATACTTCCCATTGTCATTAACTTCTTCTCCTTCAATAGTCATCTTAATATCATAAAGACCTGTTTCATATGCATAAAGACCTTCTTGTATGACTTCTGTTGTTTGTAAACCTAATGTGCCATTCCCCATCTCTATTTCAGCCTTATACATTTCCTCAATATTATCTCTTCCAACTACAAAGTCAGATTTTGGTGGTATCACAACAGCATCAAGAGTATGTAAAGAAGCTATTCCTTTAGCATCTCCTTTATTATAATACTCTACCCATTTAGAGTTATTATCAATTATGATTGATTCTACATCTTCAGCTTCACCACAGCTAAGAAAAACAAGTGTAAAAAGTAAGAGTAGCTTTTTCATAGTATTTATTATAGATATTTCAAGATAACTAAAATCTACAATATCTCAAATCCCTGTTTTTCTTCCTGATCTTAATGAGGAGGATATCCCAATGATTTAGAATAATCCAATTTGATTTAAAGTTCAACCCAGTCTACAATTATATGGGATACTCAATGATAATAGTACTTAAAGCATTATTCTGCCACAAATTATGTCAAAACTATGTCAATTATTATACAATAAAAGGAATATTAAGTGTTAGCTATTGGCTATAGAGGTGTATAAAAATTAGTTACAGTCTGAAGAAAATATAGTGGAAGAATCTTTTGCCCAACCTACGTCATAAACCTGTCCTTGAGTATCGCTAAAGCTTCATATACTCTAACAACAACCGCAACTTTTTTGAGTTACATAGTTTTTAGATTTTTTAATTTTACACGAATACATTGGATATTTAGAAAGAAATATTTCTCCTAATACAACATCAGAAATATTATTATCTGCACCAAATTTGTTTCTCAAGGTAGCACCAAATTCTTCAATACTATATGTTTTGTTTTCTAATCCTAATGGATTTTCATTACTTTCTTTCATAAAAAACTTTTTAACAAACATCTAATATAAAAAATCTACAATATCTCTACTCCGTGTTTTTCTTTCTGAACTTAATGAAGAGGATATGTCGATGATTTAAACTTTACAAGTATTAGCTCCAAATAATCGGTAGATAACACATATACCTGATAGAGCATTAAAAATTAAAACACCACCAACAATAGCTTGGGAAATTGCAAATGGGTTATTTTGAAATACTAATGGTGCAGGCAATAAAAAAATGGCTACAATAAATCTAACAACTCTTTCAGCTGTATTTTGGTTTGTTTCAAAAAATTTCATTTTAATTGATTTATGATTAATGCTAATATAAAAAATCTACAATATCTCTACTCTGTGTTTTTCTTTCTGAACTTAATGAAGAGGATATGCCGATTATATAAAAACCCTCCACAGTGGAGGGTTAATTTTTAAATAAGATTGTAAATAAAATTTAGTTACTTTTTTGCATTACTAGTGTAAGTTCACCAGCACCATAAGGCCTATCCCTTGTGGTAACCATAATATCAGAAAGTTTTTTGGTGACAAATTCATTTTCAACAAAAAATGGTGGCCATTTAGCTCCTTCAATTGGAATATTGAATGTGAAATGTGTTACTTCATTAAATGCATTTTCACTTTTATCAATAATCTTTGCAAAGGCCCAGCCTCTATGAAGGCCGTTTTTTACTTGCTCAAGAACATAAGGTTTCCAAATATTTGATTCCATTTGTTCATATTCATCACTTTTTTCAACCATTGCGCTTATTTGTATTTTTTCTCCAATCTTAAGATCTCCACCAGTAAAAGGAGTTGCATCTATAACTTGTATACAATATCTTCTAACTTCCTTTTTAATATTATTTTTATTTGGTGTAATAAGACGTACAATTGAGCTTTTAGATATTCCTTTCATACCCCTTCTCATAATTGATGCTGCAGTATTAAAAGAAAAATTGGGATCTTCCTTAAGATAATTATCCATTTCCTCTTTTGTTTGAAATTGATTAAAAACAACATAGTCTGCTGCATTAGCTTCATCATCTTTTTGAGGAGTTCTCTTCCAAACATTCCAATTCATTTTTTGGCCTTTGTCAATTTGATTTTGTCTAAAAATAGACCAGGCCATTTCTAACTTTTCATATTCCTTTTCCTTTCCATCATTTAATACGATAAAATCAGCTACTGCATATTGTGCAGAGACTAGAAAAGGCAAGAATCCTAATAAATAAAATATTTTTTTCATTTTAATTGATTTATGATTAATAAGCTACTAATATAAAAAATCTACAATATCTCTACTCTATGTTTTTCTTCCTAAACTTAATGAAGAGGATATGCCTGTGGTTTAGTTTATTCTAATTAATAAAA
>CABYBK010000046.1 GCA_902517245.1 uncultured Bacteroidota bacterium
TACCGAATAAATCATATTAGTTTACTTCAATATTACTGCACTACCTCAAAAATAGTACTGCAAAAATACTGCAACCGTTCTTTATTTTTCTTATAAATGCAAACTTGCATAGTAAGTATGTTTTTATGGAAAATAAAAAATTTGAAATAACATTTGCTAAAATATATCCTGAATTTACAAAGAGACTTGTTAAGCTAGCTGATGGTTTATCTCCACAGGAGGTTAAAGTATGTATGTGTATCAAGATGAGTTTTTCTAATACCCAAATCCAAGAGCATTTAAAAATTTCAAAAAATACTTTAGCGAATTTAAGATCAAGTGTAAGACACAAGTTTGGTATTGAGAGATCAAAAAGTTTGACAAACGCCATTCTATGCATTTAACTAATTTCAAATATATAAGTCAATTGATATCTTTTTGTAGACATCAATCTTTCTTGCTTTTTAGTTTATTATTTATTGTTTCAAGTTTTAGTTTATCAGCTCAAGATTTTCAATTAGCTTCTAACAATAAAACTATTACTTGTGACAATGCTTCAGTTGGGGATACGGGCTCTGTAGGCGGTAAAACTTACACAAAGGTTAATAGAAGCACTCTTATTTCAATGATCTCAGGGGGGCAAGATGTATCCTGTGTATGTACTTCTGGGATTACTAACATGCAAGGTTTATTTCAAAACAACAATTCATTTAATCAAGATATAAGTTCTTGGGACACATCAGATGTTTCGAACATGCAGGGGCTTTTTCAAAATGCAAGTGCCTTTAACCAAGATATTGGTTATTGGGATGTTTCAAGTATGAACGATCAAAATGGTGTAAATCAATTATTTGACAATGCTGGCAGTTTAAATCAAGATTTATCTTATTGGTGTTTTCCCAATAACCAAAACATTTACAATAACAGACAAAATATTTGGGGGAACAACAATCCTATAAAAAACAATTCTTCTTTAAGACCAAGGTTTAGTGGAAGGAGTCCAGCTTGTCGAAGTCCAAAGACAGCTGCACCTCCCTCGGGTTCAAATTCTCCTGCAACCCTTACCATCACCTCTAATGATTCTGATAATGTAATTACTACCGGTCAGGTAACCCTCACTGCTACTTTCTCTATAAATATGAATGCCTCACCAACGATTTCAATAGCGGGTGTGGTTACCAATGTTTCAATGACACAAAGTGCAACAGCTGCAGTATGGACTTACTACTGGCAAGTACCTTCTAGTATTTCTTCTGGGACTACACTAAATGTAACTGCAACTGCAACCGATACAAATAGTTTACCCTACTCCGGAAATGCTTCCCTTACCCTTACTATTAGTCCTACGTTTTACTTGGCTTCAAATGGAGTGACTATAAAGTGCTCTGGATGTAGCGCAGGGGATACGGGCATGGTTAGTGGTACTCTATATACAGCTGTTGAAAATGGTTCTGGAACAAATGGTATACAAACCCTTGTTAATGCAGGGAACTTTAATCTGGTTACTACACTGGTCACAGATATGAGTGGTGTATTTTCTTATAAAACTTCTAATCCAGATATCAGGCATTGGGACACTTCCAATGTTACCGATATGTCAGAGATGTTTTTTAGTGCAAATAATTTTAATCAGGACATCGGATTGTGGGACACCTCTAGTGTAACTAATATGGTATCAATGTTTTCAAATGCAACAAAATTTAATCAAGCAATTGGATCATGGAATACTTCAAGTGTAACTAATATGGAAGGAATGTTTTCAAATGCATCAAAATTTAATCAAGCAATTGGATCATGGAATACTTCAAGTGTTACTAATATAGGAGGAATGTTTCTGGATGCGGATGTTTTTAACCAAAACCTTAACTCTTGGGATGTATCAAAGGTTACAAGCATGAGATATATGTTTAAAAGGGCAGCATTATTTAATGGAAATATTTCTTCTTGGGATACCTCGAGTGTAACCGATATGGAAGGAATGTTTGATTCGGCAAGCAGGTTTAACCAAGATATTGGAAATTGGAATGTATCAAGTATCCCTTATGATTCCAAAATGAAATCGATGTTTCAAAGTGCTGCTGATTTTGTTCAAGATATTTCAGGGTGGTGTGTTTCTCAGATTAGTACTGAGCCTGATAATTTCAAAAATAGTGCTAATGCTACTTGGAGAAATGATGCTTCCAAGCAGCCTGATTGGGGAGTATGTAATTCCAATGTAAGCGTTACACTAACAGATACCGATGCCGATAATCTACTAGCTTCTTCAGATACGGTTACCATTACAGCTACATTTACTGAAGCCATGACAGCTACTCCAACAATTTCTATTACTGGAGTAGTCACCAGTGTTATAATGAACAAAACATCAGGAGCATCAAATACTCAATTAGGCGCAGACATTGATGGGAAAGCAGCGGGTGATAATTTCGGTTATTCCGTCTCTTTATCTTCTGATGGATCAAGATTAGCAATCGGTGGTGACCTTGATATGGTTAATTTGTTTACAACTACTCCTTCTGGTAGTAAAAGTACTGGTTATGTAAGAGTTTACGATTACAATGGATCTGCATGGGCACAAGTTGGAGGGGACATTAATGCAGAAACAGCATATGATTATTTTGGTGCTAGTGTCTCTTTATCCTCTGATGGTTCAAAACTTGCAATTGGAGCACCAGGATATGACGGTAATACAAATTATTCGGTTGTAGGTAATGTTCGTATTTTTCAGTATCAGGTTATTTCTGGAACTGCAACTTGGACTCAGTTAGGCCCTAGTATTGTTGGTGAGGCAGCTGCTGATACTAGTGGCTGGAATGTTTCTTTATCTTCTGACGGGTCAAGAGTAGCAATTAGTGGTTGGAATAATGATGGAAATGGAACAAATTCGGGTCATGTTCGTGTTTTTCAGTATCAGGTTATTTCTGGAACTGCAACTTGGACTCAATTAGGAGCAGATATTGATGGTGAGGCAGCAAATGATTCCTTTGGTACTGGATTGACTCTATCCTCTGATGGTTCAAGAGTTGCAATTGGTGCGGCTGCCAATGATGGAAATGGATCCGACTCTGGTCATGTTCGTATTTATGATTACAATGGTTCTGCATGGGTGCAAGTTGGAGGAGATATTGATGGAGAAGCAGCAGGTGATAGAAGTGGTAGTACTTTGTCTTTATCTTCTGATGGGTCAAGAGTAGCTATTGGGGGATTTCTAAATGATGCAGGAGGAGATGATGCAGGCCATGTTCGTATTTATGATTACAATGGTTCTGCATGGGTGCAAGTTGGAGCAGACATTGACGGAGAAGCAGCAGGTGATATAAGTGGTAGTACTTTGTCTTTATCTTCTGATGGGTCAAGAGTAGCTATTGGCGGAGATCGTAATGATGCAGGAGGAGATTATGCAGGCCATGTTCGTATTTATGATTACAATGGTTCTGCATGGGTGCAAGTTGGAGCAGACATTGATGGAGAAGCAGCAGGTGATATAAGTGGTAGACCTGTGTCTTTATCTTCTGATGGGTCAAGAGTAGCTATTGGGGGACCTGATAATGATGGGAATGGATCCGATTCAGGTCATGTAAGAGTTTACTCTATCTCTAGCGGTGAATCTTATCAGTACACTTGGGATATAGATAGTGGTAGTATTCCTCCTTCTGGGACCTACTATGCAACAGTTTCAGGGACTACCGTTGCCACAGGAGGTGCTTACTCGGGAACAGAGAGCATCACATTTATTTTAGATACTTCTTCGCCCACAGTTACTTTAACTAGTACTGATATTGATAATGTGGTTAATGTTTCTCAGGTAGTCACCATTACCGCTGGTTTCTCAAAAGCTATGACGCCTACTCCCACAATCTCCATAACAGGAATTGTTACAAATGTAATTATGACCCCTGTATCAGGTACGAATTCGTATACTTATACTTGGGATACTTCTTCAGGTACTCTTTCCGATGGAGCTTACTTTGCTACAGTAAGCGGTACAGACTTTACCGGAAATATCTATGTAGCAGGAACACAAAGTATCACATTTACAGTAGATACTTCTTCTCCAACGGTAACCATCGCCACTAATGATAGTGATAATACTATAAAACCTGGAGATAATATAACAGTCACTGCAACCTTTAATGAGGCGATGGCATCAGGTCCGAGAATAACCATTGGTTCAGTGGTAAATAATGTAGCTCTTACGGCAACAAATAGCACCACATTTACTTACTCTTGGAGTACCTCTGGAGTCTCTGCGGGAAGTTATACGGTAACCGTTACAGGAACTGATCTGGTCGGAAATACCTACGCTGGAACAGACAGTATTACTATAACAGTTGATGCTACCCCGCCGACAGTAACACTAACAAACTCTGACTCTGATAATCTATTAGCTGCCTCAGATACGGTAACCATTACAGCAAATTTTTCTGAGGCTCTTACAACAACACCCACCCTTTCTATCTCTGGTACTTCAATTAGCAATCAAATAATGACTGGTAGTCCAGCTATTGATAGTAGAGCCTTTATAGCTTTAGATCCCAGTGCTGCAGGCACATATTCATCTAGTATTATTAATGATCTAGGGACAAATGGTAATAATTTTGAATTTGTAGGTCCAGTGTTTGTTGAAGATCTAAGCGAAAACTATATATCGTTTGATGGAGTAAATGACTATTTAAAATCTGCCAATCATCCGAATGTTACAAACGGAATATCTGGGACAAATTTTTCTTTTCTTTTCAGAATAAAATTCATCAGTTTTCCAAGTGATGGTAATTCAAATGACCGTTTTTTCAATTTTAATAGATCCAGTTCAACATATAGTAATCAATTTCAATTGAGATTTAAATCAGATTTCAAATTGGCTTTTTATATGGATGGGGGTGGTTCTGGTGGTTCGAATTCTGGATCTTCAAATTCCGCTTTAGAAATAGGACAGTGGTATGACTTAGCCTTTGTTAAAAGTGGAACCAGTTTTAAAATTTATATTGATGGAACCCTGGATAAAACATTTACTGTTTCTAATAGATCGTATTCTAATCCACAATATCTTTATATTGGTGGAAATACAAGGGATAGTTGGGGTTTTGCAAATATGCATCTTAAAAAAACACAAGCTTACAATGTTGCCCTCAGTATTGATGAGATTAATCAAAACTTTTTATCAGGCTCAAACTCCTATAATTTCTTTTGGGATGTGGACAGTGGTGGGGCTCCTTCTGATGGGACTTACTATGCAACCGTTGCAGCTGCTGATAAGGCCGGAAATTCCTATGTTGCGGGAACTCAGAGCATTACCTTTACTCTAGATGCTTCAGCACCTACAGTAATTCTTACCGATACCGATAGTGACAATATAATATCCACTACTTTATCACCCACTAATACGGTAACCATAACAGCTAGTTTTTCTAAGCCTATGGAAGATACCCCGACAATCTCAATTACTGGGGTGGTAACTAATGTAGCGATGACAATAATTAGCGGGACAAATTCTTATACCTATAATTGGAATACTTCCACTCCAACACTAGCTGCTGGAGATTATTCGGTAACTGTAAGTGGAACAGATGCCATTGGAAATGCCTACGTTGGAACCGATAGTATCACCTTTACCATAAGTCCAACATTCTATCTAGATGCTAATGGTGTTACAATAAAATGTAGAGGATGTAGCGCTGGGGATACCGGTGTAGTAAGCGGAACTACTTATACTGCCGCTGAAAATGGAACTGGGACCAATGGTATAAAAACCCTTGTTAATGCAGGCAACTTTAATCTGGTTACTACACTGGTCACAGATATGAGTGATGTATTTAAAAATAATACTTCTAATCCAGATATCAGGCATTGGGACACTTCCAATGTTACCGATATGTCAGAGATGTTTCTTAATGCAGATAATTTTAATCAGGACATCGGATTGTGGGACACCTCTAGTGTTACCGATATGAGTTACATGTTTAAAGACACAGATTTTTTTAATAAGGATATTGGCAGCTGGGATACCTCAAAGGTTGAGCACATGCAATATATGTTTAATAATTCTGTATTTAATCAAGATATTGGTAGTTGGGATACATCAAGTGTTACTAATATGATATATATGTTCGGCCTTGCTAATGCATTTGATAAAGATATAGGTTCTTGGGATACTTCTAGTGTACTTTCTATGAATTTCATGTTCCACGAAGCTACTGCATTTAATCAAGATATAGGTTCTTGGGATACTTCTAGTGTAACTTCTATGAGATCCATGTTCTACAATGCTGATGCATTTAATCAAGATATAGGTTCTTGGAATACTTCTAGTGTAACTGGTATGAATTCCATGTTCAGTAATGCTGATGCATTCAATCAAGATATAGGTTCTTGGGATACTTCTAGTGTAACTAGAATGTCTTCCATGTTCTACAATGCTGATGCATTCAATCAAGATATAGGTTCTTGGGATACTTCTAGTGTAACTTCTATGAGTTCCATGTTTAGATTCAACGGTGGTTTCAATCAAGATATAGGTTCTTGGGATACTTCTAGTGTAACTGATATATCTTACATGTTCAACGATGCTAGTGCATTCAATCAAGATATAGGTAACTGGGATGTTTCCGGTGTTAACAGTGCTGGAATGACTAAAATGTTTAGAACAGCAAGTCAATTTAATCAGGACCTTTCAGGCTGGTGTGTATCTGGTATTTCATCTACCCCTGATAATTTTAGTTCACAGTCTCCCCTTACTAATGCTAATACTCCCGTCTGGGGAACCTGCCCTGCACCAGGGGTTATTCTTACCGATAATGATGCAGATAATTTTATTGATAACAGTTCAGTAATTTCTATTACAGCCCAATTCTCATCTTCTATGTCACCTACCGCTACCATAAGTATTAGTGGTGTAGTAACCAATGTTGGAATGACCGTTGTATCTAGCAACACCTTTAGTTACATCTGGGATGTAGATGCAAATGGAAGTCTTGCTGACGGAATATATACAGCCACGGTAACAGGGGTATCGACAAACGGTAGATCTTATGCAGGTACAGATAGTATTACCTTTACCATTGACCTTACCGGACCTAAAGTTACTTCGATAACCACATCTTCTGCTAATGGTATTTATACCGATGATGATGTAAATCCATCAAACTCCGATACAGTAACCTTTACAGTGAACTTTGATGAGCTCACCACCATTACAGGCACACCAAAACTAGCCCTAGATAACATTACAACAAGTGATGGTTCAACAGCATATGCCACTTACGTTTCTGGCTCGGGAACAGCCTCAGCCACCTTTGTTTATACAGTCCAGGATGGGGATATTTCTGGAGGATTACAGATTTCTTCATCTGGTTCTTTAAATCTAAATGGAGGTACAATAAAAGATGTAACTAACAACAATGCAGATCTTAGTTTAGCAACAAATAGTGTATCGCTCACTACCAGTATAGAGGTAAAAGCTAAGGATCCAGGACTTACTGTAACGGTCGCTTCCAACAATGCTGTTTCTACATCTGATGCTAAGGAAGGAGATGTAATCACGATAACTGTGGTATCAGATCAGGCTTGGGCTTTAAATCCTGCAACAATCTCAATGACTCTGTCAGGATTAAACAGTCAGCCAACACTCAGCTTTGGTGAGACCGCTACCAGTCCATATACCTATACTGCGAGCTTTACTCTTACTGCATCCAATACCTACACCGATGGAGGTCTAAACTTTACTATCGATGCCTCTGATGTTGTTTCCACTACCAAGGTAACTACTGCAAATAAGGTCTCTACCAACCAAAGTGTACTGAGTGGTAGCTTTAGTTTTGATAATACTTCGCCATCGATTACATCGACTACTTCCCTTACTATTACCGAAGGGACGACCTCTGGAGGTTCTGTCACCGCTAGTGAGCAGGTTACCTATAGTATAACAGGGGGAGCAGACCAGGCCAATGTAACGATTAACCCTACCACAGGAGCGATAAGTATTAGCCCAGCTCCGGAGTTTGATACTCCTGGTGATGCAGATCAGGACGGCACTTATGACATTGAAGTTACAATAACTGATAAGGTAGGATATACGACTACCAGCCCTATGCAGGTGAGTGTACTAGAGGTTCCTTTTGGGGTAGAGTTTACAGCCGTAGAGTCCTCTCCAACTGAAGGGGAGTCTGGTAGCTATACTGCAGTACTTACTTCACCACCTACAGCCCCTGTTACTATACCGATTACATTTAGTAATGATGGGGTAACTTCTTTATCTCCGAGTTCACTAACCTTTACCCCAGATAATTGGAATGTACCCCAGACAGTAACTGTAAATACCTCTAACAACTCAAGTGCGGATGGAGATGTAACTGTTACAATAGCAACAGGTAAGCCTACCTCTAATGATGCAAACTATAACGATTTAACTGCGGCAGATACTAGTGACTTTACAATTACATTAGTTGATGATGAGATTGACAGCGATGGAGATTCATATTTTGATTATGATGATGCCTTCCCGAATGACCCTAATGAATATATTGACACTGATGGGGACGGGGTAGGTAACAATGCAGATACTGACGACGATGATGATGGGCAGTCAGATGATTTGGAAATAACCAACGGTACTGATCCACTTGTTGCAAATCCTGCTCCTGGAGATACAGATGGTGACGGCCTAGCTGATATAATCGACCCGGATGATGATAATGATGGTGTAAATGATACGGATGACATCTTCCCATTTGATCCTAATGAATCCTCTGATAATGATGGAGATGGTATTGGTGATAACGCCGATACAGATGATGATAATGATGGATATTCTGACAGTGATGAGATTGCTGCCGGCTCAGATCCGCTAGATCCTAGTAGTGTCCCAAAAGATTCTGATAATGACAAACTTCCAGATAACTTAGAGCCTGGCCTAGGAACGGATCCTTCTAACCCTGACACCGATGGAGATGGTGTAATCGACGGCGAGGATGACTTCCCAACGGACCCTAATTATCAGACCGATACCGATGGGGACGGTATCCCAAATAAAACTGATCCAGATGATGATAATGACGGGCTACTAGATGAGGATGATCCTTATCCCCTAGATCCAAATAACCAGCCCGATACAGACGGTGATGGTCTTAACGATGGTATTGATCCTGATGATGACAACGATGGCTTTACTGACTCTCAGGAACAAGCTGCAGGGACTGACCCACTAGATCCAACCAGTGTTCCTGGAGACAGAGACAACGACGGTCTTACTGATGTTGAAGAAGCTTCGATAGGGACTGATCCAGATAATCCAGACACCGATGGTGATGGGGTGAATGATAAGTTTGATTCTGCGCCACTAGATCCTGACATAGGACTTGACACTGACGGGGATGGTATACCAGACACCACTGATCCGGATGATGATAATGATGGGGTAAGAGATGAGAATGATGATCTCCCACTTGATCCTACCGAAACTTCAGATTATGATGGGGATGGTATAGGAGACAACGCCGATACGGACGATGACAATGACGGCTTTGAAGATACTGTAGAGATAGAGGACGGTACTGATACTAAAGATGCTTTAGATTTCCCAAGTGATCCTGATGGTGATGGACTCACTACAAACCAAGAGATAGAGCTAGGTACAGATCCTGCAAATCCTGATACCGATGGTGATGGTATTAGTGATAAAGACGATCCAGAACCTTTAGATGGTGGATTAAACGTTGATAGTGACGGAGATGGTATTATTGATTTAATAGATAAGGATGACGATAATGACGGGTATGATGATCTTTTAGAATTAGAATTAGGCACGAATCCTAAAAATCCTGAGGAGTTCCCTGAGGATCAGGATGGAGACTTTCTTCCAGATGCTAAGGAAAAAGAATTGGGTACGGACCCTACTAATCCCGATACAGATGGAGATGGAATACAAGACGGAGAAGATGATTTTCCACTTGATCCTGAGAGTTCAACTGACACTGATGGTGATGGTATACCAAATGATATTGATCCCGATGATGATAATGATGGGGTTCCAGATCAAAATGATGACTTCCCACTTAACCCTAGTGAGAGTGTGGATACAGATGGCGATGGTATAGGAGATAATAATGATCCGGATGATGATAACGATGGGTACTCAGATGTAACTGAAATTATAGGAGGATCTGACCCTAAAGATCCTAATAGTATTCCTGGTGATAGAGATAATGATCGATTATCTGACGCGCAAGAGCCAATTGTAGGGACAGACCCTGATGATCCTGATACGGATGACGATGGCTTTAATGACGGAGAAGACCCTGCACCTCTTGATCCATTAAATGAGATACTTGCTAATGACTTTGATGGTGATGGTATACCAAATGATATTGATCCTGATGATGATAATGATGGGGTTCCAGATGTAAAAGATCGCTTCCCTTTTGATCCTACAGAGAGTAGTGATCTAGATGGCGATGGGATAGGAGATAATAAAGATCCTGATCGTGATGGCGACGGGGTAAATAATAACAGTGATCTGTTCCCATATGATCCAAATGAATCTTCAGATAATGACAAAGACGGCATTGGTGATAACGCAGACACAGACGATGATAATGATGGGTACTCTGATCTAATAGAAATACAAGAAGGTAGTGATCCTTTAAATCCAGCTAGTGTACCAGAGGATGCTGATAAGGATGGGCTCTCTGATGCTGAAGAAATTATATTAGGTACTGATCCTAATAATTACGATACTGATGGGGATGGGGTGAATGATAAGATCGACGCCTTCCCACTAGATCCTGAGCACAATAGTGATCAGGACGGGGATGGTATACCAGACCTGTTAGACCCTGACGATGATAATGATGGAGTACCAGATAGAACCGATACTTTCCCATATGATCCTACTGAGAGTCAGGATACTGACTCAGATGGAATTGGTAATAATTCTGATGACGATGATGATAATGATGGTTATCCAGATGTTATAGAAATAGCAGCAGGTACAGATCCTTTAGACAAAGAAGACTTCCCAGAAGACCTTGACGGGGACGGACTCTCTGATCTTGAAGAAGCTATCTTAGGAACGGATCCTGAGAATCCTGATACAGACGGTGATGGAGTTGGTGATAAAGAAGATCCTTTCCCACTTGATCCTCAGTATTCAAAAGACACTGATCAGGACGGTATCCCTGACGCTATTGACCCGGATGACGATAACGACGGTACTCCAGATAGTGAAGATGCCTTCCCAGAGGATGAGACTGAACAAATTGATACCGATGGTGATCAGATTGGTGATAATAAGGATACTGATGACGATGATGATGGTTATAGCGATCAGGATGAGCTTCTAGCGGGCAGTGATCCTAAGGATGCTAATGATAATCCGTTAGATACCGATGGTGACGGACTTTCAGACTTTATCGAAGAACTTAAGGGAACCGATCCAAACAATGAAGACACCGATGGGGATGGAATAATAGATGGAGAAGATGAGTTCCCTTTAAACGCAGAATTTACTAGTGATAATGACGATGATGGTATTCCTGATGAGGTTGATGTCTATGCAGATAATGATTCTGATGATCTTGGTGACATACCTGATATCGATGATGACAATGATGGAATATCTGATATATCGGAGAATGTTTTTGTTACTTTTTATCAATCCCATAATTTCTCTATTGGAATCGGCAAGTTTGCGTTTGAAGAATTTATAAAAACAACACCTAATACCCGTCCTAAAACTGATCCTAACTCCAATCGAAATGTAGGGAAGTGGAAGATTCGAAAAAAGATTGTTGGAGGTGCAGATGCAGACAAAGTAAAAATAGTAGGAGGCGAACCTGCAGCTAAAGGAGAACAGAAATATTTCTCACCCTATGCTTCTAGAAGAAGCACCTCTAGTGAAGGAGACCTTGTATTTATCAATGTTCCGGATCCTAAAAATCCAGATGATGCAAATGGAGATGGCGTTTATGAGGTGGAGATCGCCTATGTAAACACCACACCTGGTGATCCAAATGTGCCTATTCCAAAAGCAGAAGAGTTTATAGAGGTAAATCCAACTAGTAACAAAATTTTTAATCTTGATACTGAAATTACTCCTCTCAAAGACGTGTCTCCTGATCTTATTAGCTCAGACACTGATGCCGACGGAATTATAAATTCTCTTGATCCAGATGATGATGGTGACCATATTTATAGTGCCTTTGAAGGTTCTTATGTAGAAGGAGCTTTAGAGCGAAACATTTCTGATAATAATTCACAAGACACTGATGGTGACGGCTTTGCAGACTTCTTAGATCCAGATGATGACAATGATGGATTATTTAGTTTGTTTGAAGGAACAGATCCCGATGGGGACTTTAATCCTAGAGACGCAATAGATAGTGATGGTGATGGTAGGCCTGATTACCTAGATGATGATGATGATGATGACGGTATTAGATCTATTGATGAGTCTGCTGATAAAGATCTAGACGGTAATCCTTCTGATGCACTTGACTTTGATAAAGACGGGACTCCAGATTATCTAGACACCGATGATGATAACGACGGAATACCTACTAAA
>CABYBK010000047.1 GCA_902517245.1 uncultured Bacteroidota bacterium
TTTTGTCACTTATTCTATTGATTTTTGCATGTAATGAAAGAAAAGATAATGAAGAAATTGAAAATATTAAACTTAATAAAGAATTAGCAAGAGATCTGGTTTCTCTATCTGTAAAATGTGTTGACCAAAAATATCCATATAAAATAGGATACAGATTTACTGACGAAAATTGGATAAAACCACATTATGAAATCACCCCTTCATTTTATGGTTGCTGGGATTGGCATTCTGCAGTTCACGGACATTGGGCAATGGTTAAAGTACTAAAAGATTTTCCAGATATTTCTGAAAGAGATATTATATTATCCAAGCTTGATAAAAATCTAAATAGCAAAAATTTAAACAAAGAATTAGATTTTTTTAAACAAGAATTTGCCAAAGGATTTGAAAGAACATATGGCTGGGCCTGGCTAATGAAATTATATTCTGAATTGCTTACTTGGGATTACGACAAAGCTCAGATTTGGGCAATGAATATGAAACCACTTGTTGATCTTCTTAGTGAGAGAACAATCTTATTTTTAGATAAGCTTTCAAAGCCACTTAGACCAGGAACACATGCAAATACAGCATTTTCATTTTCTCTTATGATTGAATATGCTCAAGCAGCAAATGACAAAGCATTATTTAATAAAATTAAAGAATATAGTATTGAAAATTTTTTAGGAGATGTTAATTGCCCTGTCAGTTACGAGCCCTCTGGGACAGATTTTTTATCACCATGTCTTGCTGAAGCAGGTTTAATGTCATTAGTTCTTGATAATGATGAATTCAATAAATGGCTATACAAATTTTTTCCTTCCTTTGATGAAAAAAATTTTGGTAACATTATAAACGCTCCAGAGGTTTTGGACCCTAAAGATCCAGGCATTGGTCACCTAATAGGTTTAATGTTTCACAGAGCATGGACTTTAAAAGATGTTTCAGCTAAATTAGATAGAAATAGAGATAAAGTATTGTTTCAAAAAATTGCAAAAAAGCACTCGATGAAAGGATATGATCTTATGTTTAAGAGTGGTTATGGTGGGGAACACTGGCTTGCAACATTTGCTATTTACAACTTTTCGAAATAATTTTTATTTAACTTTTTGAAAAATAGAAACTAAAAATTGTTGATAATTTAATATATACGAATATAGACTGCAACTATTTGTTTTTATTCAATATTAATAAACCATTCCATGTAACAAAAGTAAAAAGAAATGATACTGGAATTAAAAAGTAGTATGAATCTGGAATAAAATTTATAAATCCAACCTCGTGAAGACCGTGTATTAAACCGATAGAAAGGTTTAAGTATAAAACCAAAGTAACTTTATTGATGTATTTTTTCATTTGCCAAAAATACAAAAAAGACTTTCATCATTTTGTAATGTTAAATTTTAAAACAAATTGTTATTAACTAAAAAAATAATGTTTTTAAATTAAGTGATAGATTTTATTATATTTACAGCTGATTTAATGATGATTGATTATGCTTGGTTTACACGACATACAATACTTGTATGAATTTCTTTTCTGGTTAATTATATTTTTAGTTTTAAGGTTAGTTTGGCATAAGCCCAAAGTTCGTTTAGGGTATGCTTATGCTGTTGCCGGTTTTAACATATTTGCGATAGCGATGTACACACTATCTTCAATATCGGGACAAATGTCTCCCCTTGATTCCTTTTCCTTTGGATTCTTACATGCTATGGTTTCAGTAGTAATGTTGACACTTGTATATAAGGAAATTAGTATTGAAGAGAATAAAAAGGAAATTCAATCTTAGAAACGATATATACTTATCATATTTAATTAAAACTAATCTATAGTTTATTTTTTGTAAGCATACTTAATAAGTAGATCTAGTGTAGTATGCTCAAGTGTTTTCTCGTGTGTCGCCTCAAGGATAAGTTTAGGGGCTTTCCCAGCTTTCTCAGCCTCAATCCATCTTGAAACGCACAAACACCACTTATCCCCTTCTTTTAAGCCTGGGAATTGATAATAAGGCATCGGTGTAATCAAATCATTCCCTCTTTCAGCTGAAAAACTTAAAAACTCATCAGTCATTATAGCACAAACGGTGTGAGTGCCAGTGTCTTGGTCAATTGTTCGACAAAGGCCATCTCTAAAATAACCCGTCAAAGGATTAGTACAACAACTTTCTAATGGTTCACCAAAAACATTATTCTCCATTAATAAATAAATTCAAAATTACTTAAGGATATAGTATATCTTTAATTTCTCGCCATGTGACCAATTTAATATTATTTTCAATAAGTGAAGCTTTAAACTCGGGACTAGATATTACATCATAATCTAAATTTCTCCACTTTGACCCATATGCAATTCTATCTGAAGTTATTTTTTTCATTTCATCATTATCAAAACCAAGATGAACAATTAACTCATTTAATCCTGAATCTAAATTATCAAGTATCGAGTCATAGTAATTAGGCCATTCCTCAAAGGAAATACTTTCATCAGCCATGTACATTTTTGAAATGACTAATTTTTTGGGCTTTGGAAAGTCATCAGTAAAATGCGGCGCTAAAAGCTTAGGGACAAAAACAGGAAGCCTATTTTTTTCTGCTACCTCAAGATAAATCTTAAAAAATTCTGGCGAGAAAAATAAGACACCTTCGTGGCTATCAAGATGAGTAGGTTTTATACCAATAAGCTTTGCGTGATCAATTTGAGCTTGTAACTCTTTTCTTACATCATCTGGGTTAGAATTTTTAATAATTTCTTTTTTCTTTTCATAAAAGTTCCCATTGCTATTTATTAGTGATAAAATAGAGTCATTGTCGCTTATTCCATTCCATTTATAATCTTTCCATTCAGAGGTAAAGGTTAGGTGAAGTCCAAGATCTGTATCAGGGTTTTCTTGAAAATAATCAGAAACTTCATTTGCATTAGGAGCGGGAATCATTACACTCGCTGAATTAATATGTTTATTTGTAAGAGCATCGAATGAAGCCTTGTTGACAGCGGACGATAAACCTAAATCATCAGCATGAATAATTAGTAGCTTGTCATTTTTATCATAACCTAGCAGTTCTGATAGATTTTCGTATTGACTTATTTCATTATTACTAAAAATAAAATTATAAATCAGTCTGTAGTCATAAATTGGGATATCATTTAGATTTAAAAAAATTCTTATACCTCCTAAAATAATTACGTTTAGAAGTATAAAAATTAATACTGTTGAAAAAAAATAATTTCTAAAAAACATACCCAGTCTGTTCTATAAAAAATTTCACTCTATTAACCCACAAAAAAAAACATCTTGATTTTTAATAACTGAAATTTTATGGTAGGTCTATCAAAAATTAAAATCAAACTTTTTGTTCAATTTAATCTAAATTTAATTATCATTGGATTTTATCAATTGAAATGTATTTGTAAAAACTTGTTTTTAAAATTAAAATAAATAATAATGGATATATATGAATTCTTTTTCCTTTTATCTACTTTTTGGGTGGGACCATTCTGGTTTGCAATGTTAATAAATCCAAGAGAAGAAAAAACAAAAAAATTACTAAAGGGCCCATGGTTTTATCTGGGTCCAATCATAATATGGTTTATACTAATAGGATTAAATCCTGATGGATTATTTGAATTAACAAGCAGTAGTTCAAGCCAAGATAGCTTTTTAACGAATCTGGCTAATGCATTATCTACAAAGCCTGGTGTGACCGCTACTTGGGCACATATGGTTGCTGGAGATTTTTTTGTTACAAGATGGATTTGGTTAAAGTGTATTGAAAAAGACATTAATAAGTGGATAACGAGATTATCTATTTTTTTTGGTGTTATGCTGATGCCGATTGGTTTAGCTATCTACAGCATTTCTAGCATAAAAAGTAAATCAAAAAGCTAATGATATTCCTAGGCTAGCTTGGGTAGATCTATTATCTATTTTTCCAATGTTTATATTATTATTTGATAAAAGATTTGCTTCATTTTCTGAAATACCCCTTTCTATTCTAGCGTCGATTCCAAACTTACCTAAATGAATTCTTACACCAAAATGAATACCTGCACTACTATCTCCAGAAATTGATTCTAATGAAAAATCACCTGTATTTCCTAGATCTAGTCTATAAGATAAACCACCGAAAGCACTTAACAGGGGAAATATTTTAAATCCTATTGAAACGGGTAATTCAATGCGTGATTGCCCTACAGTAATATTTTCAAAATTTGTTCCAAATTTAGAAAAATGCAATTCTGGTCTAACATATAGCTTAGACAATTTTATTTGCGTGTAAAGACCTATATTAAAACCATTGACTGACCCCTTCGCATCATCAATATTATTAAATTCATTACTTAAATTTAAAACATTTCCTGAAGAGTCAAAATTGAGTCCTGCCTTCCATCCAATCTCAAAAAATTTATTCACAATTTTTTTAGCTGTACTGTCATCATTATTATTTTGCCCCAAGATAGTTAATGGCAATAGGGTCATTAAAAGGAAAAGTTTTTTCATGGAAAATATAATTCTAATATTAAATGTAGTGTAATAATTGCAATTCACTAAACAATCTGATTATGATATTAAATATGTTATTGAAAAATAGTTGTAGCATTTATTAAACTAAGTTTATTTTCAAAAGGATTCGATTGATCTAACTAATCTAAATCCTGTGTGTTGCAAACCAGTATCTGGAGAAGACTTCATCCTTGAAGCTACTCTATAGCCTGAGCAATAAGCATCATTACAAAGAAAAGATCCGCCGCGCATAACCTTTTGCCTCAAATAGGGCTGATAGGGGTCGTAAGGAGACTCTGGACCTTGAGGATTATCCACCCTTTTATTTTTTAAAGACTCATAGTAAGTAAAATCATACCAATCTGAACACCATTCCCAAACGTTCCCAGCCATATCGTAAAGTCCAAAAGGATTTGGTTCAAAAGAAGCTACTGGAGCAGTATAAAAAAACTGATCTTTTAATGTGTTTTTGTAAGGAAAACTTCCTTCCCATGCATTTGCTTTAGGTTCTCCATTTGTAACTGGTTCATCTCCCCACGGATACTTTTTGTTTACTCCTCCACTTGCGGCCCATTCCCATTCTGCTTCTGTAGGTAAACGCTTTCCTGCCCATGCGGCGTAAGCTTGTGCATCATACCAAGAAATATGAACTACTGGATGATCCATTTTGTTTGTAATTGAACTACCCTCTCCTTTTGGATAACGCCAACTGGCTTTTGACTTCCATTGCCACCATTCACCAAAATTATTTAGGTTTACAGGTCCATCTGTTGCTTCAAAAACTAATGAAGCTGCTCTAAGTAAAGAGTCATTTGGTTTAGGTGTATTTGGTGGCAGCTCTTTTTTCAATTCATCCCAATTAGGTTTTTTTTCTGCTGTAGTAATATATCCAGTTGCATCAACAAACTCCTTGAATTGAAGGTTGGTAACTTCAGTTACATCCATCCAAAAAGCGTTAACATGAACAGGGTGTATAGGGGATTCGTCATCTCTTGATTGTTCATCGTTACTACCCATTAGAAAATCACCAGAGGGAATCATAACCATACCGTCTTTTATGACTTTAGGTAGGTTTTTTACCCTCTTATTATCACATTTAGAAAAAAATAAAAAGATGAATAATACTGGAAGTATTTTTATTTGAAGATTCCTAAATATGTCTAGTCTCATATAAAACTCATCTTTTGCAAACCCTATATTGTATATGTTGGCTCAAAATCTTAACTATTAATTAGACTAATTTAGACACTTTTAAAATTATCTAATAATTTTACTTTAAATACACATTTTAAAGTTATCGCCAAATATTAAATATTTTAATTTAATTTTAAGATGATGTTGAATTCATTACAGTAAATAAAATTCTGGCAAACAATAACGTTTAAATAAAATCATGAAAGTCAAATTAACATTTATAATTATAATTTTAATCTGTATTTCATGTTCTAATTTGAAACAATATAATGAATCTCCAAATTTTGTCTTTATACTTGCTGATGACCTTGGATATGGTGAATTGGGTGCTTTTGGTCAAAAAATAATTGAAACCCCCAATATTGATAAATTAGCAAAAGATGGGATGATTTTAACTAATCATTATTCAGGATCTCCTGTATGTGCTCCTGCTAGAGCAGTTTTATTAACAGGTTTGCATACAGGTAATAATCCCGTCAGAGGAAATGATGAATGGAGAGAAAGAGGAGATGTTTGGAGTTTTCAAGAAATGTTTAAAAATCCTGATCTTGAAGGACAAAGACCTATGCCTGATTCGACAATTACCATTGCTAATTATTTAAAGTCTAACGGGTATAAAACTGGAATGGTTGGTAAATGGGGGCTGGGTGCGCCTAACACAAATAGTATCCCTAACAGCAAAGGCTTTGATTTTTTCTATGGATATAATTGTCAAAGACAAGCACATACTCTTTACCCAAGTCATTTATGGAGAAACAAAAAAAGAGAAATTCTTAATAATATAATCGTTAATAAAGGCCCACTTCTTGAAGGCCTTAACCCAAATAATTCTGATAGCTATAAAATTTATAATCAAAATGATTATGCTCCAAGTTTAATGCATAAAGAAGCATTAAAATTTATAGACAAAAATAAAGACAATAAATTTTTCCTATACTATGCCAGTCCTCTTCCACACCTTCCTCTTCAGGCTCCAAAAAAATGGGTGGATTATTATAGGAATAAATTAGGAGAAGAAAAACCATATACAGGAGATAATGGCTACTACCCAAATCAATATCCAAAAGCTACTTATGCCGGGATGATTTCATATTTAGATGAACAAGTCGGTGAAATTGTTTCAAAACTTAAGGAAATTGGTAAATATGAGAATACTATAATTGTTTTTACTAGTGATAATGGTCCAACTCATGTAAGACAAGTTGATATAAATTATTTTAATAGTGCTGGAATTTTTCTTAATTCTGAAGAATCTGTGAAAGGCAGTGTTAATGAAGGTGGAATTAGGGTTCCCACTATCATTACTTGGCCATTGAAAATAAAAATGGGTACTCAATCAGATCATCCAAGTACTTTTTACGATTTCTTTTCAACGATTTCTGATATCATTGGAAGTCCATTGCCTAATAAAACAGATGGTATATCTTTTTACCCCAGTTTAATTGGAGAAAATCAAAAAGAACATAGCTATCTATATTGGGAATTCCCCTCATATGGAGGTCAACAGGCAATTCGAATTAACCAATGGAAAGGTATCAAACGTGACCTGTTAAAAGGTCCCTCGAACCTTCGCCTGTATAACCTATCAAAAGATCCCAAAGAACTAAATAATGTCGCTCATCTTTATCCCGAATTAGTAATAAAGATGGAAAAATTACTAGATGAAGCACATACTGAACCTTCTATAGATAAATTTAAAATCCCCGTACTAGATTTAAAATGAAGAAATTAAATTACAGGAATTCAAATATGAATTGAAATAGAGTAAAAAGATTTTTTATTAGAAGTAAAAATCTTTTCTATATACTATAACATTAAATTTTAGATAAATGATACAACTATCTTTAATGCTACTAACAAGTTTAATTTTCAAACCTGAAAATATTTCGTTTCAGATTGTAGATCAAATTGAAAAACCAAACTTCATTATTGTTTTTGTAGATGATATGGGATATGGAGATTTGGGTTCTTATGGACATCCTACCATTCATACACCTAATCTGGATAAAATGGCTTACGAAGGCCAAAAGTGGACTCAATTCTATTCTGCATCAAGTGTATGTACACCAAGTAGAGCAGCTATATTAACAGGCAGACTACCAATACGAAATGGAATGATTGGAAAAAGAAATAGAGTGCTATTTCCAAATTCAAAATATGGACTACCAAATTCTGAAATTACAATTGCAGAAAAATTAAAAGAAAGTGGCTATAAAACTGCCGCAATAGGAAAATGGCACTTGGGACATAAAAAAGAATATCTTCCTCTTCAACATGGATTTGATTATTATTATGGTATACCATATTCAAATGATATGGATAAAATGAATGGAGAAACATGTTGTCCTGGTTCAAGATATTGGCAGAAATATGAAAATAAAAATCCAGGATCGACTAAATTTTATAACGTTCCATTAATTGAAAATAATGATATTATTGAAAGACCTGTAGATCAAACAACCATAACGAAAAGATTTTCAGATAAAGCAGTTGAATTCATTAAAAACAATAAAGAAGATAATTTTTTCATATACCTAGCGCACAACCTGCCGCATATCCCCCTTTATGCTTCAGATGATTTTTTAGGAAAGAGTAAAAGAGGTTTATATGGTGATGTGATTGAAGAAATTGATCATGGGATGGGATTAATTATGGAAGAATTAAAGAAAAATCATCTTGACAAGAATACAATAGTAGTTTTTACCTCTGACAATGGACCTTGGCTACCCTTTGAAACTCATTCTGGATCTGCTGGACTTTTAAGAGAGGGAAAGGGGACTACATGGGAAGGAGGTCAAAGAATTCCTGGAATATTCTGGGGAGCGGGAATAAAACCAGGAGTAATTAATGATTTGGGATCAACAATGGATATATTCCCTACTCTATTAGAAATGTCAAATACAAATATGGTTGATGATAGAATAATAGATGGGGTTAGCATAAAAAAATACGTTATTAAAACATGAGCCATCTAAAAGAGAAACAATATTTTATTATCGATCAAGGGAAATTTATGCAGTAAGATATGGTGATTACAAGGCTCACCTGATCACTCAGGGGGCTTATAATTATCCTAAAGGGAGTGATGAAAAAATTGTTCTAGATATACCGCTACTTTATAATTTAAACATTGATCCTTCAGAAAAATATAATATAGCTGATAAAAATCCTGAAATATTATTAGAAATTGACAAGATCATAGAAAAACATAAAAAAAATCTTAAGGCACCAAATGATTTACTTAAACACAGAGAATTCGGGAGTTAAAATATTATTAAAAAACACTTTTAGATAAATGATTTTAAATTTTAATACAAGTTTTACTTTAAAAAAGAAGTTTATACTTTCAATATATCCAATATTGTATTTATTTCTTTTTATCTCTTGCAATCAAGAAGAAAAAGCAACTATAAGCCCAAATATTATTTGGTTGGTTGCAGAAGATCAGTCTCCAGAATTTTTGCCAATGTATGGTGATCTTTCAGCAAAACTTCCACACCTCTCCAATTTAGCAAAAGATGGTGTGGTATATACCAATGCTTATTCACCTGTTCCAGTTTGTGCACCAGCTAGGAGTGCTATAATTAGTGGGTTATATCCTACATCATTAGGAACACATAACATGAGGACTTATAATGCTTATAATAAAGAGAATCAACCAGCTATGGGAATTCCTAGTTATTCACCTATTTTTCAATCAGGCATAAAAATGTTTCCAAGATATTTAAGAGAAAAAGGTTATTACACAACAAACAACAGTAAAGAAGATTATAATTTTAAAAAAACAGAAGGTGTTTGGGATGAAAGTAGCTCAAAAGCTCATTGGAAAAATCGTAAGCCCAATCAACCCTTTTTTTCAGTCTTTAATTTTGGAATTACTCACGAATCACAAATTTGGAGACAAACAAATCAGCCTTTATTAGTAAAACCAGAGATGCTAACTGTCCCTCCTATTTTCCCAGACACCCCTGAGGTAAGAAAAGATTTGGCCGTAAATTATAGTAATTTGATTAGGCTTGACAGTCAAATTGGAAAAGTAATTGAACAACTTAAATCAGAAGGTTTATATGAAAATAGTATTATCTTCTTTTATGGAGACCATGGAGGGCCTTTTCCTCGCTATAAAAGAGCACTTTATGAAACTGGAATCAAGGTTCCTCTAATAGTTAAATTTGAAGGTAAAAAAATCGCTGGCTCTATAAATGATGACTTTATAAGCTTTATAGACTTCGCCCCTAGTGTTCTTTCATTGGCTAATATAAAGCCCCCAACTATTATGCAGGGTAAAGCTCAATTTGGCTCGTATAAATCTGATAAAGAATCAGAATTTATATTTGCTTCATCAGATCGTTTTGATGAACAAGTTGATAGATTGAGATCTGTTCGCTTTGGAAAATTCAAGTATATAAGAAATTTTAATCCAGAAATAAGTAACGCCATACCCGTTTCATATCGAGAGCAAATGCCAATGATGAAACATTTAAATAAGTTATGGGAAAATAACGAATTAGATGATAATGTTTCTGCTTGGTTCAAAACTCCAAAACCTATTGAGGAATTATACTACCTTGAGAATGATCCATATGAATTAAAAAACTTATCGAACGAAATTAATTTACAAGACACTTTGGTTTTCTTAAGGGATCGTTTAGATAGATGGATTATTGAAACTAATGATTTAGGGGAATTTCCTGAAAAAGAACTAATAGATAAGTGGTTTCCAAAAGGCAAGCCACAAAAGTTAGCTCCTTTAAATAAAATAATTAGTGACAATAAAATCTCTCTAAGCCATCCAGACTCTGGAGTAAGTATTGTTTGGAAACAAGTAAAGGATTCTATTTGGTCTGTTTATTCAAAACCATTAGATTATTCTGAGTCAATTCAAGCTAAAGGAGTAAGAATAGGATATGAGGATACCTCTTTATTGATTTTTCCCCGTGAATAATTTGCAATAATTTTAAATCAATTTATAGACAATATTTTCACTAATTTAACAATATGAAAAAAAGAGCCTTTATAAAAAATCTTGGAGCCTTTGGTCTTTTACCCTTTAGCACTAACATTTCATTGAATAATAAAGGATTATCTGAAGAAAGAATAAATACTGAAGGATATTCTGAAGATGAATTTTGGTCTTTAATTAGAGGTCAATACAAGCTTAATCCCGATTTTATTAATCTTGAAAGTGGTTATTATAATATAATTCCTCAGCCAACCTTAGAAAAACACCTGGAGCATATTAAACGAGTGAATCTCGAGGGTTCATATTACATGAGAAAACACAGATTCATAGATAAAGACAGTATAACAGATGAATTAGCATCTTTTGTAGGATGTGATGCAAAAAATTTAGTTGTTACACGTAATACAACAGAATCTTTAGACCTGGTAATTAGTGGATTTCCATGGAAACAAGGAGATGAAGCAATATATGCGGTTCAAGATTATGGTGCTATGCAAGATATGTTTGAACAAATCGAAAAACGACACAATGTGACTTTAAGAAAAGTTTCAGTTCCAAATCATCCTAAAAATGACGAAGAGATTGTTGCATTATATGAATCTCAAATCACAAAAAAAACAAAACTGATGATGATAAGCCATATGGTTAATATTACTGGGCATATTTTACCTGTTAAAAAAATCTGTCAAATGGCGCATAAATATGGTATTAAGGTTTTGGTTGATGGTGCTCACTGTGTTGGTCATTTTGATTTTAAAATAGATGATTTAGAATGTGATTATTATGGCTCTAGTCTACATAAATGGCTTGCAACTCCTCTTGGAGCAGGTTTGCTGTATGTTAAAACAGATCAAATTCCAATAATATGGCCACTTCTAGCTGACCATGAAAAAGATCCAACCAAGATTAAAAGACTAAGTCATACAGGCACTCACCCTGTTCATACGGATTTAGCAATTTTAGATGCAATAGAGTATTTGAATTGGATTGGTATCAGAAAAAAAGAAAAGCGTTTACGCTATTTAAAAACCTATTGGCAACATGCTCTAAAAGACATTCCTAATATTGTAATTAATACTCCTTATGATTCACAAAGAAGTTGTGGAATCGGCAATGTTGGAATAAAAAGTATTGACCCTGAAACACTAGCAAAGCGTCTTTATGATGAATTTCAAATATTTACTGTCGCTATTGACTATGCCAATGTTAAAGGTTGTAGGATTACACCTAATGTTTTTACCAACACCGAGGAATTAGATACTTTTATTATTGCGATGAAAACTTTAGCAAGTGCTTAAAAAGCGATTTACGATAATAATAACAACTTTTTTCAATGTATATTTCTTCATGATACTTTTTACATCTTGTAATCGCGATAATAAAATATCTGCAGAAGATGAACTCTGTATTA
>CABYBK010000048.1 GCA_902517245.1 uncultured Bacteroidota bacterium
AAGATGTTACACAAGAAATAATAGAAGAAGCTGATGAACACCAAGTATTTTTTGAATTTGCAGATGTTTCTGTTGATGTTACTTCAGCTAGTAATGACACCAAAGTTGGCTCTAGAGGTGTTTTACTTAAAAGTGTTTGGAACGCAAGTTCAACTGGCTCTGGAATAGTTAGAGTTTATTTAATACATCAACCAACAAACTTTAATGCCACTAATCGAGAAGGGTTTGGAGGATTTAATGATGTCTCAATAGATATACCAGTCACAATCACGGATTAGTGTTTCGTCTTGTAATTCAATCTTTAATTCTCATTTTTAGTTGTGGGAATTTTATTTACAGTCAATCTTGTGACTTAATACTTAAAGGAGAAATTACAGATTTACATGATAATTCATTATTAATTGGTGCCGTTGTTAGTATACAAGGCACCAATTTTTTTTCTCAAACCGATCTTGATGGTACCTATGAAATTAAAGGTCTTTGTCCTGGAAAATATAATCTTGTTATAAGTCACCCTGAATGCACAGCCATAAATAAAAAATTAAACCTAAAGCAGAATAGAGTTTACAATTTAGGATTAGAGCACCATATAAATGAATTGGATGAAATTATAGTTACCGACTCAAAGGTTTCAAAATTGAGAAAATCTATACAGGAAGTTAGTCTTAATATTAGCGATATAAATTCATATGGGAGTAATACCCTTGTTGAAGCTTTAAATTATATTCCAGGAGCATCAATTTTAAAAACTGGAAATTCAATAGGTAAACCAATAATTCATGGTATGTACGGCAGCAGAGTTGGAATCGTAACTGATGATTTCAGACAATACGATCAGCAATGGGGTCCTGATCATGCACCGAATATTGATTTTGATTCTTTTGATATCATTCAACTGATCAAAGGAGCAGCAGCACTAAAATACGGTGGGGATACATCTGCAGGATCTATTATTTTGAGTTCAAAAAGAAAGAAATTAAAAGATACACTTTTTGGAAAATCGAGTATAAACATTGAATCAAATGGAAGAGGGGGAAAGTTTAGTTCTAGATTGGAAAAAAACTATTCTAATGGGTTTTATATAAATGGAAATTTTACAGGTAAAAGATATGGAGATTTTAACACACCTAATCATATCCTTTCTAACTCAGGATTTAAAGGGGCCAATTTTTCTATTAAACTTGGGAAGGATATAATTAATAAAGGCTGGAACATAAAATATTCAAGTTATAACCTTGAACCAGGAATACTTAAATCATCTCATATTGGTAATGTTCAGGATTTGTTTTATGCTTTAAATTCTAATGAACCAAGTATAATAAATGATTTCACATATAATATTGAGGCACCAAAACAAATAGCTAATCATCAAAAATTAACTCTAAGATATTTTAAGTCATTTGAAAACAATAATAAGTTGGAATTAGGCTATAATTTTCAAAACAATAAGAGAAAAGAATTTGATATTAGACGAGGAGGTAGAACAGGGATCCCAGTTGTTGATTTATTACTTAAAACTCACACTTTAAATGGAAGTCTATCTGGAATTGATATAAAAAATTGGAATTTTGAATTGGGGCTAAACGGATTTTTTCAAGATAACTTTTCAACTCCTGATACTGGAGTTAAAAGACTTATTCCAGATTATATAAAATTTGAAACAGGGATTTATTTTTTAGGTAATTTTCAAAAAAGTAATGCATTCTTATGGGAATGGGGGTTGAGGTTAGATAATGTGTCTTATGATTCTAAAAAATACTACTATAAATCGGTTTGGAATGAGAGAAATTACAATATATTATTTAAAGGTTTTGAAACAGGTCAGGATTTTACTAATCAAATTTTAACTAATCCTAAGTTTAATTTTTTAAACGTGTCTGCTCAAACAGGTGCTTCATTAAATATTTCTAATGAATTAAAACTCAAAATATCATATATTCTTTCCCAAAGAGCACCAAATCCTTCTGAGCTATTTAGTGATGGATTACATCATGCGATGGCTGCGATAGAATATGGAAGCTTAAGTCTTGAGCCAGAGACTAGTCATAAATTTTTATTTAGCTTTTCAAAAAATAATAAAAACTATAACTGGTCTATAGAACCATATATTTCTAAAACTTTTGGTTACATCTTCATTGAGCCTACTGGACTTAAGCAAACTATAAGGGGAGCATTCCCAGTTTGGACTTATGACAGCACAGATGCATTCATGACAGGTATTGATATAAATTCATCAATAAATATTAATAGAAGACTCATTTTTGATGTAGGCGCCTCTTACACTTATGCTGAAGATATTTTAAATAAAGAACCTATAATTTTAATTCCACCTCTTAATACTTTTCAAAAGTTAAAGTTCACTCCTTTGAAGGGTATGTGGTCATTAGAATTTACTCACCAGACAAGTGCGAAGCAAAATAGATTTCCTAACTCCAATTTTATATTTGACTATATTGAGGATGGAAAACTTGTTTCAGAAACAGTTGACATAAGTAGTTCTCCAAGGGGATTTCAAAAATTAGATGCAATTTTTTCAATTTTAATAGGTAATAAAAATAATATTAGAAGTAATTTAAGGTTGATTATTCAAAACATTACAAATTCTGACTATCGTGATTATTTAAATAGGATGCGATTTTATTCCTCTGAAATAGGTAGAAATTTTCAGGTTCAACTTAATTTCAATTATTAAGTAAATGACTCAATTAAATAGATTCTTTTTTTTATTAATATTATCTAATTCGGCATATGCTCAAGATAATTTATTAATAGAAGGTATTTACGATGATCCTTCTTTGCAGACTCAAACTGCTTTTGTTGAAGAGGTTCTTTATGTTGCGGGCTATGTTCCTGAGAGCATTGAGATCTATCAGACATTGCCAAACTATGCCCATGTATACAGAGTAAAATTAGATTCAGTTAATGGAGGGTTTATATTTGTTCGTTGGGACAAGGAGAAAAGAGAACATTTCATTGCAAATAAATTAATAGACCCAGGATTTTACTATAATCTTAAATCTGCTAGGGAAATAATGCGAAAGCAAACTGAAAATGCAAGCTTTGGAGTTAAAGACAAAGCATTACAACCTAGCGACCAAGTGCAGATAAATAGTTCCGATTTAGAAGAAATGCGTAATAACTTTGATCAAAGAGAGGCTGAAAAACAAATCGAGGCAAATGCAATAAGACAAAAAGAAATTCAGAAGGAACAGCGAAAGATTGAACGTAAGACTTCTAAAAAAAAGAATTAAATTAATTTTTTTTAGATTTTGAAAAGAATTTATTTAATTACTCAAAGCTAATAGTGAGAACTTCGTCTTCAAAGGTTGTTGGGTAACAAATTAAAGAACCGCTACAACTGGTTGAATATGAATTAAAATGGTATTGACACGTAAAACTGCTTCCGTCAAACTCCCATCGATCTCGATTCCCTTGATGAGGGCACCTGTTATCAAATGCACGTATTTCGTTGTCACTAATTCGAACTAGCAGTAAATCTTCCTGTGTATAATTCTTCCAGCCACCAACTTTAGTTAGATCTGAAAAGTTGCTATTACTAAGGTTGATAATTAATGGTTCTCTTTTTTCTACTACTGGTGAGTTAACTGATGATCTTAATGGAGTTTCAGACACTTCCTCTGTTGAACAAGCTTCCAAGATTGGTATTCCAATAGCAGTAAGAACCAAAGGTTTACATGCTGTTTTTAGAAACAGTCTTCTGTTTTTCATAACAATTTTTTGTTTAAAGATAAATAAAAAAAATTAAACAAAATTTAAAGACACTATACAGTTTTAAGAATTTTTAAATTAAAACTTTTGTATAAACGTTTAAGAATCAAAATTATATTAACGTAAATTCAACAAATTTTAATTAATGAAGCTCAAGTTTCTTTTAATATCATTTTTTGTATTTCATTTAGTGCATTCTCAAACTTCAGGATCACTTACCGGACGTATTTTTGATATTCAAAGTCAGCTTCCTCTGGAAGGAGCCACACTTTTACTTGAGGGGACTTCATTTGGATCGGTTACAGATGCTGAAGGATATTTCAAATTAGAAAATATTCCTTCACAGTCTTACAACATAACAGCAAGTTATTTGGGTTATGAAAGTCAAACTCAGTTCAACGTAATAGTAAAGTCAATAGGTAATATTCCTCTACTGTTTGAACTTAGCGAAGTATCAGAAAATTTGGATGAAGTTGTAGTGATTCAAAGCCCTTTCAAGACTAAAAGTGAAACACCATTATCTACTCAAACTTTTTCTGTAGTTGAAATTGAAACATACCCCGGTGGTAACAATGACATAACAAAAGTTGTGCAGAGCATGCCTGGTATTTCTCCATCAATTGGTGGGTTTAGAAATGATATTATTATCCGTGGTGGTGCACCTAATGAAACTGTTTATTATTTGGATGGAATTGAAATCCCAAATATTAATCATTTTAGTACTCAGGGAAGTGCAGGAGGTCCAGTAGGAATGGTTAATGTTTCATTTGTAAGAGAAGTAACATTATCCAGTTCAGCATTTGGAGCAGAATACGATAATCCACTTTCTGGGGTATTATCTTTTGAACAACGTGAGGGAGACCCATCAGGATTTGGAGGAAATTTTCGTTTTGGTGCTAGTGAGGCTGGTTTGACATTAGAAGGACCTCTTTTCAGGAAAAATAAATCTGAACCTGCAAAAACAACTTTTTTGCTTTCTGTTAGAAGAAGTTATCTTCAGTTTTTATTTGAATTGATAGGACTTCCGATACGACCCGATTATTGGGACTATCAGTGGAAAATTAAACATGAAATTAATAAATTCAATTCTTTGATTTTTATTGGAATTGGGGCTATCGATGATTTTTCTGTGAAACCACCAGATGAGTTCGATGCTGAGCAACAAGCAACATTAGAGCAGGTTCCAATAATTGATCAGCGTAGTGCTACCGTTGGATTATCATGGAAAAGAAACTACAAAAACGGTAAAGGATTTATGACAACAGCTTTAAGTTCTAATCGATTGGAAAATGTTTTTGCTCGCTATAAAGACAATACAACTAAAACAGGAACTATATTTCAAAATGATTCTTATGAATGGGAATCTAAATTGCGTTTTCAAGCAACTCAGTACGTTGACAAATGGAAATGGTCTGTAGGATTTAATTTGCAAAAATCTAGCTATAAAAATGATACTCAATTTATCTTTTATGATATCACGTATCAGACTGATTTGAATTTTATCAAATATGGCTTTTTTTTTAAGGGTTCTAGAAATTTTTTTAATGATCGCTTAAGTTTTTCCTTAGGTCTTAGAACAGATGAAGATACTTTTTCTGAGGGATCTAATTTAGCAGATAATATTTCTCCAAGACTTTCTTTATCATATGCCCTTTCAAAAGACCAACAATGGAAATTTAATGCCTCCTTAGGGCGATATTTTAAAATTCCAACTTACACAATGTTTGGTTTTCAGGAAAGAAATGTGTTTGTTAATAAAGACGCTCTATATACCAAAAGTGATCATTACGTTGCTGGAATAGAATACAACTTAACTCCAGCATCAAGAGTTACTGTTGAAGGATTTTTAAAGAAATACTCAAACTACCCAATTTCCTTAATTGATGGAGTTTCCCTGGCCAATAAAGGTGGTGGGTTTGAAGTTTTGGGTAATGAGGCAATTATCTCTGAAGGGCTTGGGGAAAGTCGTGGAGCTGAAGTTTTATTTCAACAAAAGCTATCCAATAATTTTTACGGAATATTTGCATATACTTATTTTTTTAGTGAATTCTCAGGAATAGATGGAATATCTCGACCTTCGGTTTGGGATAGTCGTCATTTAATTTCATTTTCGGGAGGATATAAACTAAAGCGTAATTGGGAAGTTAGTGCTCGTTGGAGATTTGCTGGCGAAAATCCTTATGTTCCTATTAATTTGGAATTAAGTACTGTTTCTTATCCAGAAATTATCTTGGATTACGATCGTCTAGGAGATGTAAAACTTTCAGCATTTAACCAAGCCGATATACGAATTGACAAAAAATGGAATTTTAATGATTTATCATTTAATTTTTATTTTGAAGTACAAAATTTCATTGCACAACCCAATCCTGCTCCTCAAGAATACGGTTTAAATAGATCAGATGATGGTGAAATTAGTATTCCAAGGAGCCTAGTTCCAGTTTCAACCGGAAATGGAAATAGCTCTCCATTACCATCTTTTGGTTTTGTTTTGTTCTTTTAGGAAATTAATCTTGTAGATTTATTAGCCCTCCTGGAAGTTTAACAATTATTCTTTTTGAATCTCGATTTACTTCTAATATGAAATCATCATGAATAGGAATAAGAGCAAGTTTACCATCACTTTTTTTAACCTCAAATAGCGCTTGAAGTCCACCGTCTTGAATACGTTCTATTTTTCCGATTAAAAGCCCATCCTCAATCAACGAAAAACCTGTTACTTCGTGAAAGTAAAATTTTTTACCCTTTAGAGGAGGGAGTAAATTAATCGGTAAATACAAGTCTTTTTTCATTAATGAATCTGCATCAAACTCATTATTCACTTCATTAAATTTAATTCTCAACAAAGCAGATTTATGAAGTTGACATTTTTGAATAAAAAAAGGTACTAGCCCAGTTTTTAATTCTATAAATACAGAATCTAAATTAATGTATGATTCTAGATCATCACTATCTATTTTTATTAGTAATTCTCCTTTAAAGCTATATTTCCTAACGATTGTTCCAATATAAAAGTAGCCTTCCTTGGTCATCGTCTGCAATTAAGGTTAAATATTATCCCACCGTATTATTCCTCTTTTTCTTTAGAGTCTGGTGAAATATCATTTGATGATGTATTTTCAGCAGCAGGTGCTTCCTCAGCAGCAGGTGCTTCTTCAGCAGCAGGCGCTTCCTCAGCAGCAGGTGCTTCCTCAGTAGCAGGTGCTTCTTCAGCAGCAGGCGCTTCCTCAGCAGCAGGTAATTCCTCAGTAGCAGTTGCTTCTTCAGCAGCTTTTGTCGCAACGGCTTCAGCTTCAGCAGCTGCAGCATCTGCAAGTCTCTTTTCACTAGCCGCTTTCTCAGCCTCTAGACGTTTAGCTTTAGCTTTGGTTTGGTCTTTGGACAAATTATCTTTTTTGGCTTGAATTTTTGCATTTTTTTCTTCAAGCCAGATTTCAAATTTTTTGTCAGCTTCTTCCTGAGTGAATGCCCCTTTTCTTATACCCCCGTTTAAGTGATGCTTATACATTACTCCTCGGTAGGATAATAAAGTACGAGCAGTATCTGTAGGCTGCGCTCCTTTGTCTAACCAATTAATTGCTTTATCAATATCGATGTTAACAGTTGCTGGATTAGTGTTTGGGTTATAAGTTCCTATCTTTTCAAGATAACGGCCATCCCTTTTGGAACGGGAATCTGCGGCTACTAGCCAGTAAAAAGGTTTTCCTTTTTTTCCGTGTCTTTGAAGTCTTAGTTTTACAGGCATATCATATTAATTTATGAGGATGCACGATCCTCCGGTTATTAATTCTAGGGGGCAAATATAGTAGATTTATTTTTATAAATATAGAAAGTCGTTTTATTTTGAGGATACTGGATTATATTTTTATTTATTTTAAAAATGTAATGATTTTACATACTCTCAGGATTTTAAAAAACTTTGATGCAGCAATAAAAAAGTGTATTTTTGCGCACTTAATTAACACACATAATGAACATTAACAAAACTGATTTAGATTCATTGAATTCAGTCATAAACATGACCATAGAGCGTAAGGATTATGAAGAAAAAGTAAGTACGGTTTTAAGTAATTATAGGAAAAACGCGAACATTCCTGGATTCAGAAAGGGCCATGTTCCAATGGGAATGATCAAAAAGCAATATGAGCAAGCCGTTATTGCCGATGAGGTTAATAAATTACTAAGAGAAAATTTAGATAATTATATTAAGGATGAAAAACTTGAGTTGCTTGGAAATCCAATTCCTAAACTCCCCAAAGAAGCGCTCAATTGGAAAGATCCTCAGCTAACTTTCGAGTTTGAACTAGGTATTGCTCCAAAGTTTGATATTAAATTAAGTGTCCTTAAAAAAATAATCCGTTATGAAATTGAACCTGAAAAAAAAATGATTCAGGAACAAATAAACAATATCCAAAAACAATATGGAAAACTAGTTAGTCAAAATAAAATTGAAAAAGGATATGAGATAACAGCTCAATTTAGGAATAAGGAAGTTGAGTTAGAAAAAATTGTCAATTTCACCATTGAAGATATAAAATCGAAGAAAAATATATCAGTCTTAAAAGAGGCTAAGTTATCAGAAGTATTGAGTTTTCCGACAAAAAGTTTTTTTAGAGATAATGAAGCTTTAAAGCGGCTTTTATCTTTAGATGATAAAAAATTCAAAGAACTTTTGAAGTCTGATATAATCATTGAGTTAAAGGAAATAAATGAGAGAATTCTTGCAGATTTTAATCAAGAACTTTTTGATAAATTATATGAACCAGGAACAGTTAATTCAGTAAAAGAGCTAGAAGAAAAAATAAAAGAAAGCTTAAAATTACAGTTTGAACCACAGACAAATCAAAAACTCATGAATGATATTTCTGAGGCTATAGTCGCTAAAACAAAATTCAAACTTCCCTCAGAATTTTTAACTAAGTGGATCCAGACTTCTTCTAAAGAACCAATGACTCAAGAAGAAGCTGTCCAGGAGTATAGTAAATCAGAAAGCGGTATACGCTATCAACTAATAGAGGGCAAAATAATAAGTGAAAATAATCTCGACATTAATTTTGAAGAGCTCAAAGATTATACAGCTTCAATGATTCAAAATCAAATGATGCAATATGGTCAAACACCTGAAAAAGAAAAACTAGATGAAATTATCTCAAACGTTTTGTCAAATAAGGATGAGACTCGTCGAATTTCAGAACAATTAATGAGAGAAAAAATACTTAATTTCTATAAAGAAAATGCCCCATTAAATACAAAAAAGGTCGGTTTTGATGCCTTTATAAAGCAAGCTTACGGTAAAGCATAATAAATTCATTAATTTTAAAGAAAACTATTTTACATGAACTACGGTAAAGAATTCAAAAAATATGCAACGAAACACCACGGTATTAGTGCAATGTATTACGATAAAATTGTAAGTAGTATGACACCTTACATAATTGAAGAGCGACAATTAAACGTTGCACAAATGGATGTCTTTTCTCGATTGATGATGGATAGAATAATGTTTTTAGGAACTGCAATAAATGATCAAGTAGCTAATGTCATTCAAGCCCAATTATTATTCCTACAGAGTACTGATTCGAATCGTGATATTCAAATGTATATCAATTCCCCCGGTGGTGGAGTTTATGCAGGTCTTGGTATTTATGACACCATGCAATTTATAACACCTAATGTAGCTACAATTTGTACAGGTATTGCCGCTTCAATGGGTGCAGTCTTACTTTGTGCTGGGCACAAGGGAAAGCGGTCTGCTCTTCCACATGCTCGTGTAATGATTCACCAACCATTGGGGGGAGCTCAGGGACAAGCTTCTGACATCGAAATTACAGCCAGAGAAATTCTTAAATTAAAAGATGAGTTATATCAAATTATTTCTAAACATTCGGGACAAAGCATGAAAAAAGTAACCGAAAACAGTGATCGTGATTATTGGATGAAAGCTGAGGAAGCGAAAGCCTACGGTATGGTCGATGAAGTTCTCAAAAATGCTCCTAAATAATTTTTCTTTATGAGTAAGCCTGATTTAAATTGTTCTTTTTGTGGAAGGCCTAAACCAGAAACTCAGTTACTTATTGCTGGATTGGATGCTCATATTTGTGATCGTTGCATTGAACAGGCTCACGGAATAGTATTAGAAGAGGCTTCTGAGCAAGATAAAAGTTCAACTTCAATAGAATTGAAACCTCCTAAGGAAATTAAATCTTTTTTGGATGATTATGTTATTGGACAAGAAGCATCAAAGCGAGTTTTATCAGTTGCTGTTTACAATCATTACAAACGTTTAATTCAAGAAAACACCAAAGAAAATGATATTGAAATTCAAAAAAGTAATGTTTTATTAGTCGGTCCTACAGGCACTGGAAAAACACTTTTAGCTCAAACTATTTCTCGGTTATTAAAAGTGCCATTAGCAATTGTAGATGCAACAGTTTTAACTGAAGCAGGTTATGTAGGTGAAGATGTAGAAAGTATACTATCGCGGCTGCTTCAGGCTGCTGATTATGATGTTGATAAAGCCGAAAGAGGAATTGTTTTTATTGATGAAATTGATAAAATTGCTCGTAAAAGTGATAATCCATCTATAACAAGAGATGTTTCGGGTGAAGGAGTTCAACAAGCTTTATTAAAGTTATTGGAAGGGACAATTGTTAATGTTCCACCTAAAGGCGGCAGAAAGCATCCTGATCAAAAATTTATAGAAGTAGATACTTCGAATATCCTGTTTATAGCTGGGGGAGCATTCGATGGAATTGAAGCTCACATAAATAAGCGTCTAAATCTACAAGCAATTGGATATAAAACAGCGCTTGAGAAACGTGATATAGATAAGGAAAATATCTTGCAATATATCACTCCCAGAGATGTCAGAGCATTTGGTTTAATACCAGAAATTATAGGGAGATTACCGGTTTTGACTTATATGAGCCCTCTAGATGAAATAACATTAAGAACCATATTAACTACTCCAAAAAACGCATTAATTAAGCAGTATATTCAATTATTCGCGATGGATAATATCGAATTACAATTTACACCGGGAGCATTAGACTTTATAGTAGAAAAAGCACTTCAATATAAGTTAGGGGCGAGAGGCTTGAGATCCCTTTGCGAAGCAGTTCTAAACGATGCAATGTTTGAGTTGCCAGAAACAAAGATTAAAAAACTAAAAGTCACTAAACAATATGCTGATCAAAAACTTTCTAAGATAGAGTTACCAAAGTTGAAAGTTGTTTCTTAATTAATCGCTTCTAAGAGTTCATCTAAAATTTCTCTAGAATTTGAAAGTCTAGGAACTTTATGTTGACCCCCAAGCTTACCTTTTTTAGATAACCATTCATAG
>CABYBK010000049.1 GCA_902517245.1 uncultured Bacteroidota bacterium
TGCACCTGCTGCCGAACCTTTACACGAAGTAATTACTCAATTTCAAAAAGACTTTCAAGACACACTTGGAAGAAACCATGCAAAGTATTTTGATAAAGAAGGTTGGTTTTATTTTACAAAGCAACACTTCGATATTTTATACCCCAGCTATGGAGACAGTTATCCTATGTATCTAGGAAGTATTGGAATGACATATGAACAAGCAGGAGGTGGAATAGCTGGGCTGGGTATTAAGAATGATGAAAATTTAGTCCTTACTCTAAAAGACAGGATACAACATCATTATACAACTGGAATTTCTACAATTGAAATGGCAATTAAAAAAAGGCCAGAACTTATTAAGAATTATAAAGCCTATTTTAAAAATAAAAACTTAAGGTATAAAAACTTTGTTCTCGAAGGAGGCATAGATCAATTAAATGAACTCAAAGATTTTTTTGATAAACATAATATCAAAAGTGAACAATTATTGAAAAAAACATCTGTACGTGGTTTTGATTATCAAAAGCAAAAGAATACTACAACCACATTTACAAAAAATGCCCTAGTTATCTCCAGTACTCAAACTAAAGGAAAACTGGCTCATGTTTTATTAGAGCCTAAAACAAAACTAAGTGATTCGTTAACATACGATATTACAGCATGGTCATTACCTTATGCATACGGTCTCAATGCAAATGCAACTAGTGAAAGTTTAAATACCATTCCTTTTGAAGCAAAAAAAATCATAATAGATAAAATAAATACAGATACTTATGGATTTGGTTTTACATACAAAAGTTTTAGGGATAGTAAGTTTTTAGCCGCTCTTTTAAAAGAAGGCCTTGGTGTTAGAATTAATATTGTTCCTTTAACTAATAGTGGATTTAAATGGGAAGAAGGATCCCTTTTTGTTCTAAAAGGGGATAATTTAAAAAATAAAAATTTTATTAATATTTTAAAAAAAATATCCAAAGAACACAACCGTAAAATATATCCAATAAAAACTGGATATTCAGATGCTGGACCCGACTTAGGAGCTGATCAATTAAAGTTAATTAAGGCACCTAAAATAGCTATATTTAAAAATGATTTCACTTCACCTTACAGATATGGTGAAGTTTGGCATTTTTTCGAGAAAGAGCTTAGATACCCATTAATGCATGTAGATCAAAAGTTCTTAGAAAAAATATTGGTCGATATCGATATATTGATTATTCCTGGTGGTTCATACGAGAAATGGTCAAACTCTAAAAGTGAAGAAAAAATAGCCAAATGGTTGAATGAGGGAGGAAAGATTATTGCTTTGTCTAGTGCCTTAGATCTCTTTGCAAATACAGATAATTTTAGTCTTAAAAAGAAAAAAGATAAATTTGAGGACAATGCAATGCTCCCTTATTCTAAAAAAGAACGTAATGAGATTAGTAAAATTATTACAGGAAGCATTTATGAAGCAAAAATTGACAAAACACATCCCCTTGGATTTGGAATATCCCGCTATTATACACTTAAACTGAATGCAAATTCATATAATCTTTTAGATGGCCAGGGCAATGCTTTTATACTTGATTCAGATACAAAACCAATTGCTGGATTTGTAGGACACCTTGCTAAAGAGGATCAAAAAATGTCTTTGCTTTTTGGAAAAGAAAAATTTGGTAATGGAAGCTTAGTTTATTTAGTGGATAATTTGCTCTTTAGAGGATTTTGGTACAGTGGTAAACAAGTTTTTTCAAATGCCGTTTTCTTTTAGATCGGAACACCGATTAAATCATAATCAGAAGCTTTTATAATTTTAACATCAACAAAATCTCCTTGTTTTAGGTAATATTTAGAGGCATCTATAAGCACTTCGTTATCAACATCCGGAGAATCCATAAAGGTCCGTCCAATGAAATGAACTCCTTCTTTTCTATCAATTAAGCATCGATACTTTTTCCCTACACATGCTTGATTATGTTCCCAAGAAATTTGGGATTGAATTTCCATGATTGTATTTAAACGTTCTTGTTTCAATTCTTCAGGGATATTATCCTCCAAGTCATAAGCGTGTGTATTTTCTTCATGACTGTAAGTAAAGCAACCTAATCGTTCAAATCTCATTTTTTTAACCCAAGTCTTAAGTATCTCAAAATCTTCCTTGGTCTCTCCAGGATATCCAACTATCAAAGAAGTTCTAAGAATGATTCCTGGAACTTCAATACGAAACTTGTTTAAGAGTTTTGTTGTTTTATCTTTAGTTGTTCCGCGACGCATTGATTTTAAAATAGGATTTGCTATATGTTGAAGAGGAATGTCTAAATAATTACAAATTTTAGGTTCTGTTCTAATTACTTCTAAAACATTTTCTGGAAATCCTGATGGAAATGCATAATGTAAGCGAATCCATTCAATTCCATTAACTTTAGTTAAAGCACGGAGAAGATCAGCAAGGGTTCTTTTTTTATACAAGTCCAATCCATAATATGTCAGGTCCTGAGCAATCAAAATTAATTCTTTGACTCCATCTTTAACTAAAGTTTTTGTTTGTTTTACAAGTTCATCAATAGGAGTTGAACGATGCTTTCCTCGCATTAATGGGATTGCACAAAATGAACATGGCCGATCACAGCCCTCTGATATTTTCAAATAGGCATAGTGTTTGGGTGTAGTTAAAATTCGCTCTCCTATTAATTCATGCTTATAATCTGCGCCTAAGACTTTAAGAAGCTGAGGTAAGTCTGAGGTACCAAAATATTGATCTACTTGGGGAATTTCTTTTTTCAGATCAGGCTTGTAACGCTCACTTAAACATCCAGTTACATAAACCGCGTCTACTTTTCCCGATTCTTTATGCTTGATTTGTTCTAAAATTGTATTTACAGATTCTTCCTTTGCATTATCAATAAAACCACAGGTATTGATAACCACAATATTACCCTCTTTTTCATGAACAACATTTTGACCACTACCTTTTAATTGGCCCATCAGAACTTCTGAATCATACAAATTCTTTGAGCAACCTAGGGTAATTACATTGATTGTATTTTTTTTTGCTGATTTTGTTCGCATTTTTAATAAAACAATTCAAAAATTTACTCGATATCAAGAACTCTATTTAAAAAGGAAATTACTTCTTCCGTTACTTTGATATAATTATCCCCATTTAAGTAAGAGGTAATAACATGATCATTAGCATTGGGAAAAGCCTTTTTAACTTTTAAATTTTTGGAAGTTCCCAGTTGATCAAACATCTTTAACATTGCTTCTACAGAAACAACTTTATCTTGCAAACTATCATTTTTATAATAATAACCCATAAACAATGGTTTATTTATCTTTTCAAATGTTGATTTACGCATTTTTAAATCTAAAAACTTTTGCATGTGTGTTACACTTTCTAGACGTGTCTTTGTAGTCCAAAATTTCTTTTTTTCAGGTGTCGCATTTTCCCAAATGTGGTAGTTCCCTCCCTTAACTAAACGTGCTATCTGAAGACCCCATGGTCTAGAAAGTAGTTTAGAAAAGGGATCAAAAACCGAAATATTTGGACCAAAAAGGCAAATTGCTTTTATGCTTGGATCCGTACCTAAACTCAATGATAAAGATCCACCGTGAGAAGTTCCTAAAAGAATAATATGATTTCCGAGTTGTTTAGCCACAGCAATAGCTTCTTTGGCTGATTGCCAATAGTCTATGTTATTGAATGCTAACATTGGCTCATCCTCATCCAGTCCATGCCCAAATAATCGGGGAATAAATAGATTTGCATTTAAAGCTTTAGCAATATCACGATGCACTGGGTCACCTTCCATACCCGAAGCAGTGAATCCATGAAGGTATAAAACACTGTATTTTGTTTTTTTGGGAAGCGAATCATTAAATATTATTCTAGAGGCATTTCCAGGTCTTACGTTTCCTAAAGCATCTTCTTTTTCATCAATCCACTTTTTCAAAATATTTAAATCTGATGGGACCTTTACTATATCCATATTTAATTCTGGTGTTTCTACTCTTGGACCCATTAAATAAAGAGCTCCAAATATCAAAATAAAGACACTAAAACCTCTAATTATTTTCATTTGTAGATATTTAACTGAATAATATTTGTGTAAATAGTTGAGGATTGAAATCTTGTAAATCCTCTATACCTTCTCCAACACCAATATATTTAACTGGAATTTGAAATTGATCAGAAATTCCCAATAATACTCCACCTTTTGCAGTTCCGTCTAATTTTGTTATTGCTAGACTAGTAACATCTGTGGCTGCAGTAAATTGTTTTGCTTGTTCGAATGCATTTTGTCCTGTTGACCCGTCAAGTACTAACATTACCTCGTGAGGAGCATCAGGAATAACTTTTGCCATTACTCGCTTCACTTTGGATAACTCATTCATTAAATTTATTTTGTTGTGTAAGCGTCCAGCGGTATCTATAAAAACAATGTCTGCACCTTGTCTAGTTGCTGCTTGTAATGTGTCAAAGGCAACAGAAGCTGGATCACTTCCCATTTCCTGTCTAATAAGTTGCACACCTGCACGATCTGACCAAATTTGTAATTGATCAATAGCTCCAGCTCGAAATGTATCTGCAGCTCCTAAAATTATTTTTTTCCCTTGAGATTTGAATTGATAAGCAAGTTTACCAATAGTAGTTGTCTTTCCAACTCCGTTTACACCAACCACCATGACTACATGAGGTTTATTATTGTTTATAATTTCTTTACCCTCTTTCTTATTTTGATCAAGTAATTTGGATATCTCTTCCCTCAACATTTTTACCAAATCGTTAAAGCCTAAGTACTTTTCTTTCGCTGTACGATTCTCTAGAAGGTTTATTATTTTCAGGGTAGTTTCTACTCCTACGTCAGCTTGAATTAAAATTGATTCAAGCTCATCGAGAAAATCCTCATCAATTTTTGTTTTTCCAACAACTACTTTTCCTAAACGGGATAAAAAAGAACTTTTTGTCTTAGCTATACCTTCTTCAAGCTTCTGTTGATCTTGTTTTGAAAAAAAATCTTTAAGTCTTCCCATATAGCATAAAAATAAAAAAAGCTACCGTTAAAGTAGCTTTTATTTATAATTAAGAATTAAATATTATTTTTTATTTAACCAATCTGACACCAAATCAGGTGAGATTATAGTTTCAACAAAACTATATGAGTTACTGCCCTCTTTCTTCACCATTTTGATAGCTTTTGTGAGTCTTTTTGAACCAGTTTGGAGTGTTGCTACGGATTTTTTTGCCATATCTTACTTAATCTCTTTATGAACCGTCATTTTTTTTAAAATGGGGTTAAATTTCTTAACTTCTAGTCGCTCTGGAGTATTTTTTTTATTTTTCGTGGTAATGTAGCGAGAGGTACCCGGCTTACCAGAATCCTTGTGCTCTGTACACTCCAAAATAACTTGTACTCTGTTTCCTTTTTTTGCCATTTATTAACCTTTATAATGTCCTTTTGCTCTAGATTCTTTTAAAACAGCAGATATACCTTTTTTATTAATTGTTTTTAGCGTAGCCGCAGAAACGGTTAAGCTTATCCATTTATCTTCTTCAGGTATGTAAAAACGCTTTTTTATAATATTGGCGTTAAACCTTCGTTTTGTTCTGTTCAATGCCTTGGAAACATTATTCCCAAACATTACCCTTTTTCCACTTATTTCGCAAATTTTTGACATGGATTAATTTTATAATGTGGCTGCAAATTTACTGTTTTTTATACAGTATCAAAATTGTTTTTTTAAAAATCAATTTTTTTTCAAATCAATTGTTTAAAAAGTAGCTCTAAAGCCTTATTAACAGCTTTTCCAATAATTCTGTCACGATGTTTACCAAAGAGGAATTTTTCACTATAAACCCTTTCATTTGTGGCAATAGCAATCCATACAGTCCCTACTTCAGCATCCGAGTCTCCTTTTGAAGGTCCAGCATTTCCAGTAGTTGAAATCCCAATGCTAGAATTAAATTTTTTACGAACATTTAATGCCATTAATTCTGCTACTGCCTTACTAACAACTGAATGCTTTTCGATAAGTGTTTCAGATATGTCTAATATGTTCGATTTAGTATTTGTTTGATAAACTACTAAACCACCTTTAAAATAACCTGAAGCACCTGGAATTTTTGTTAATCGCGATGCAATCTCTCCACCCGTACAACTTTCAGCAATTGCTAAACTTAAATTTCTAGATAAAAATTCAGATTGTATTTTTTCTTCAAACATTGAATCATCTTCATAGCCAACAAAAATGTCTTTTATTAAAGGCAACAAACCTCCTATAAGTGAGTCAATCTGTTTTTCTAAAAGTAATTCATCATCTCCTTTTCCTGAAATACGAAGACGAACCCTACCTAAGCTTGGAAGGTAAGCTAGTTTAATATCTTTAGGAAGATTGTTTTCCCACTCTACAATTCTTTCAGCAATAGCACTTTCACCTAATCCATAAGTTAATACAGTTTTATGATAAATAAATGGGCGTATGTAGCGACTTTTAAGGGAGGGTAAAACCGAATCATTAACTAAAGCTTTCATTTCAAAAGGCACACCAGGAAGTGCGATGATAACTTGATCATTCTTCTCAAACCACATTCCAGAGGCAGTTCCATACTCGTTTTTGAGAATTTTAGCTTTAGAAGGTAATAGAGCTTGTTTTCTATTTTGATCATTGATAGGTGTTGTCACATATTTTTTAAAGATCTCTTCAATATGGAATAAAATCTCTTTATTTTCAACTAGAATATCGTTGAAATAAGCACATAATGTGTGTTTTGTTATATCATCTTTTGTTGGACCTAAACCTCCTGTCAAAACAACAAGTTTAGATCGAGGATAAGAGCTCTCTAAGGCATTTATAATAGCTTCTTTATTATCTGATATACTTGTGATTTTTGTAATTTCAATTCCAATTTTATTTAAAGCTTTTGCTAAGAAAACAGCATTTGTATTAACTATCTGTCCAATTAATATTTCGTCCCCTATGGTAATAAGTTCTGCTCTCAAATTATTTAATTTTTACTGAAAAAGCCTGCCGATCTTCTATGTGGCCAACTAAAACATCATTTTCTGATATAGGCCCCACCCCTGCTGGGGTTCCTGTAAAAATTATATCCCCAATTTTAAGTGTAAAGTATTGAGAAATATAGCTAATTAGATCATCTATTTTCCAAAGCATTTCTGAGGTATTGCCATACTGTACAACACGATTATTGACTTTTAAGTTAAAAGATAGTGCATTTATATTCTCAAATTCATTTTTTTGAAACCATTCTCCTATAAGGGCTGAGCCATCAAAAGATTTTGATTTTTCCCAAGGGAGCCCATTACTTTTTAATTGATTTTGAACAATACGAGCAGTAAAATCTACACCTAAAGTAATCTCCTCATAATACCTGTGAGAAAATTTAGCTTGAATATGTTTTCCAATTCTATTAATTCTGATTAACACTTCTGCTTCGTAGTCAATGTTTGAAGAAAAATGAGGTATATAAAAAGGATGATTCTTCTGTAAAATAGATGTGTCTGGCTTGAGAAATAATACAGGGGCTATGGGCTTTTCATTTGCTAACTCCTTGATATGGGAAGAGTAATTTCTTCCTACACAAATAATTTTCACAACTTCAATCTTTAGTATTCATTGACTGAAGTCTAACCTCAGTCAGTATTTTTTTTGTATATCTTGGAAAGTCAGCATTAAGAACCCATCCAAAGTAACCTGGCTCTTTTTCAAGAATGTCTTTTATTTTTTTTCCTTTATGCTTACCAAATCCGAAGCACATTTCATTTGATTTATCAAATACTAAAAAGCCTGCAAAATCGGCCGTTTTCTTTCTTTTACTAAAATTATTTAAAAAGTCTACGTTTGGCTCTAGGTCATCATACCTATCAAGTTGCGCTAACAGTACATCATGAGTTGCTTTAGCATCGGCCTGAGCTGAATGAGCATCAGAAAGTTCTTCATCACAATAAAACCTGAGAGCGGCAGTGAGAGTTCGAGCCTCCATTTTATGAAAAATAGTCTGTACATCAACAGTTTTAATGTTATTAAAATTAAAAGAAACTTCTGCTCGAAGAAGTTCTTCCACTAAAAGTGGAATATCAAATCGATCAGAATTATAACCTGCTAAATCACAGCCTTTTATAAAACTATAGATTTTATGTGATTCTTCTTTAAAAGTAGGTGAATTTGCAACCATTTCATTTGTAATACCATGAATTTGTGAAACTTCAAATGGAATTTGAATTTCAGGATTTATACGTTTTTCCATTTTTTCTTGAGTTCCGTTGGGATGTAATTTGAGAATTGCAATTTCAACAATCCTATCCTTACTTATATCAGTGCCTGTAGTTTCTAAATCAAAAAAACATAGTGGTTTGGTAAGTTGTAGTTTCATAGTTGCTTATTAAAAACTAACTGTTTCATCCCAGTTTTCTAGATACTCGGCAACACGTTTTACAAAAAGTCCTCCAGTAGCCCCATTTATGATTCTATGATCATAGCTGTGAGATAAAATTACTTTCCTTCGGACACCAATAAAATCTCCATCAGGAGTTTCAATAACAGCTGGCATTTTTCTAATGGCTCCTATAGCCAAGATTCCAACTTGTGGTTGATTAATAATTGGCGTTCCCATTATTGATCCAAAATTCCCAATATTGGTTAAGGTGTATGTACCCTCTTGAATTTCCTCAGGTTTTAAATTGTTATTTCTTGCTCGACTTGCCAAATCGTTTACAGCTTTTGTTAAACCAACTAAATTTAAATGATCAGCATTTTTAATTACAGGAACAATTAGATTTCCGTCATCTAGGGCAGTTGCCATTCCTAAATTAATATCCTTTTTGATAATAATTTTATCACCTTCCAAACTACTATTTAAAGTTGGATAATCGCGTAAAGCTTTTATTATAGCCCTAATGAATAAGGGTGTAAAAGTCAGTTTTTCATTTTCACGCTTTAAAAAAGATGCTTTTGAGTTTTCACGCCAATCCCATAATGCCGTGACATCGGCTTCAATAAAAGATTGTACATGTGCGGAAGTTTCAATACTTGATTTCATATGGGATGAAATTAATTTCTCCATACGACTCATTTCTAAAATTTGATCACCACCAGAAAAACTTGGTTTAGTTAATGTAGGTAGCTCAATAGTTTCAGACTTATGTTTTTTTTGATCTTTCTGCTGGAAAGTTGAATTTACCCTAACTTTTAAATAATCTAAAAGGTCTTTTTTTGTTAATCTATGATCTTTTCCTGTTCCAGGTATTTTGTCAAGCTCCTCCAGTGAGACCTCTTCCTTTTTAGCTATGTTTTTAACTAATGGTGAATAAAAACGTCCGCTATTTCCATTAGTTTTGTTTACTGTGGTTTCTATAATTTGTATTTCCTCTTCTAATTTAGTCACAACTGATTCTGAATCATCATTTTCATGATTAGAGTTTTCCGGGACTAACACCTCTATTTTTGGTGTGCCAATAGAATCTTTTTCATCTCCTTTTGTCTCAATTACGACCAAAACCTCACCTACCTGAACAACTTCATTTTCTTTAAATTTCTTTTCTAAAATTACACCTTCTACTTCAGAAGTTACATCTGTATCAACTTTGTCAGTTGCGATTTCAAGAATAGGATCATCCAAAGAAACAGGATCGCCAACATCTTTTAGCCATTTGGTAACAGTAGCTTCAGCAACGCTTTCACCCATTTTGGGTAATTTCAAATAATATTGTCCCATAATATAATGTTATGCAAAAGTATCAAATTTTGAATGGGAAATCAGATTTTATTATTTGAACTATAAGGACAGTATGAAAATCAACTTTTCGTAATAGATGACTCAAATGGAATACGTGCCAAAATTGATCTGCCAAGAGTAACTTCATCCGTATATTCCAACTCATCTCCTACTGGAATTCCTCTTGCAATTGTAGAGGTTCTGACCTCATACGACGACAATAATTTATAAATATAAAAATTAGTTGTGTCTGCTTCCATAGTTGAACTTAAAGCAAAAATTATTTCAGAAACGGA
>CABYBK010000050.1 GCA_902517245.1 uncultured Bacteroidota bacterium
AAAAGAAATTTAATTAATTCGGCTAAAGTTGGAATTTTAAATTATCACCCTGGATTACTTCCTTTTGGACGAGGTTCAGGTGCAGTTGTTGGAGAAATAATAAATAATGCTTTTTCGATTGGAAGAACTTGTCATTTAGTAGATGAACATTTTGACAGAGGGATTATTATTTCTCAACAAGAATTTGATATTTCTGAGACCACAACTTTAAATGATGCAAGTGAATTATTAAATAAAGATGTTGATTTATTTATCAATAATGCAGTAGAAAAGGTGCTTACAGATTTTAATAATACTGATAAAGTTCATAAACTTGGGTTTGGAAGATATTATCCAAAGTTTGTTGAGGGGGATGATTTTATAAATTGGAATGATACTTCTCTAAATATCTATAACAAAGTTAGATCACGTTTATTTGAGAGATTATCAGTTATATATACTAAAAATGATTTAAAAAAATTTTTAGTTGCCGGTGTAAAAATTGCAAATCATGTAGAAGACTATATTTCAGTAAACGGACAAGTTATTGATAAATCATCGATAGGTGTTTTAGTGAAAACTAATGATTCTGCAATTTGGATTACTCAAATAATTGATCCAAAAACAGGTGAAAAATACGTCCCAAAATTCAATATTGGGGAATGCTTTCAAACTTTAAATATTTTTGATTTCATAAACCTTATGTTAAATTCAAAAAATATAAAAGGGGAATAATTTTATTCTTCAAATCACTAAAAATTAATACAAAACAGCGGTCTAAAAATGAAAATAGCCCTTGGAACAGCACAGTGGGGAATGAATTACGGGATTTCAAATTCTCATGGTATACCGAGTGATGAAGAATTAAAAGCTGTTTTTTCAATTGCTCAAAAAAACAATATTAATTTATTTGATACTGCTTTTGAATACGGAAATGCAGAGAAACGTTTAGGTCAAATTTCAGTAAAAGAAAATAAAATAATAACAAAAGTTGGTTCCTTCTCAGAACACAATTGTTTAAAAAATCAATTAGATAATTCTTTTAAAAATCTTGATAGAAAAAAAATATATGGTTGTCTTTTTCATAACAGTAAAGATTTAATTGAAAATAGGCAACTATGGACAAATCTTAAAGAATATAAAAAAGAAGGTAAAATTAATAAGATTGGTTATTCTCTATACGAACCAAGTGTATTATTAGAGTTATTAGAAGCTGATATCATTCCAGATGTCGTTCAGGTTCCCTACAATGTTTTAGACAGAAAATTTGAGCCATATTTTGATTTATTAAAGGGATATAATGTAGAAATTCACTGCAGATCTGTTTTTCTTCAAGGATTATTTTTTAAATCGATTGATGAACTGGGCTCAAAGTTTCAGGATTTAATACCACCTTTTATTGAACTTGAGGGAATAGCAAAAAAAACTAAATTTCAAATACTTTCTTTAGCTCTATGTTTTGTTCTTCAGAATCCTAAAATTGACTATGTTGTTTTGGGGGTTGAGACTTCGAGGCAACTAAATCAAATTATTGTTGCTTCAAAACAAAAGTTATCAAAAAAATTATTTGAACAAATTAAATCTATAAAGCTTGACAGCAAAGATATCTTAAATCCAGTCAATTGGAAATGAAAAATAAACTTAATATTATCGCAGAAATTGCCCAAGGCTTTGAAGGTAATTTAGAACAATCAAAACTATTGATCAAAGCAGCAGCGAAAGCAGGTGCTGATGCAGTAAAATTTCAGATGGTTTATGCGGATGAATTATCTACTGTTGATTACAAACATTACTCTTTATTCAAAGAGTTAGAAATGGCAGACGCGCAATGGAAATCTTTAAAGGATTATGCTTTATCGTTTGGGACAAATTTAATTGTAGATGTTTTCGGTGTAAAAAGCTTAAAAACTGCAGAGAAAATCAATATTAATTCGATTAAAGTTCACGGTACTGATGTTACTAATCTTGGGTTATTAGAAGCGATAGCTATTTCTCCTATTAAGAATGTAATTTTAGGATTAGGTGGGGCTTACTGGGCGGAAATAGAAAAAGCTATTAAAATATTAAAATTTAAGGAATTAACATTGTTATGTGGTTTTCAAGGTTATCCAACCAAAACAGAAGATAATCATATCGCTCGAATGCATCTTATAAAAGAAAAAGTAAAAAGTATTCATGCTAATTTCAAAATGGGATATGCAGACCATCCAGAAGATGAAAAATTTGCTTCTACTATTTGTTTAATTGCTGTAGGAGCAGGAGCAGAGGTTATTGAAAAACATTTAACACTTGGAAAGGTAATGAAAATGGAAGATTTTGAATCAGCCCTTAATCCAGATGAATTTAAACACTTTGTTAAACAATTACAAATGGGTAAAAAAGCACTTGGAGAGATTATCAAGGAAGAAAATTTTGGTATGAGTGAGGCAGAAAAAACATATAGAAAAAATGTTCGAAGAGATGTTGTAGCACTAAAAGAAATCCTTCAAGGTGAAATATTGACTGCAAAAAACATTACTTTAAAAAGAACATCAAATCTAAGCAGCATAAAACAGTTAGAATTAGTACTGGGAAAAACAGCAAAGAATTTAATACAAAAGAATCAGCCGGTATTAACAAAAGACATAAATTAACTATGAAAAGAAAATTAGTTGCTGCATTGGCCTGTCGCAATCAAGGATCACGTTTGTATGGTAAACCTCTCCAAAACTTAGACATTGAGAAGGGAATTCGTGTTATTGATTTAATAATTGACGGATTAAATTCACTAAGCTGTATTGATAAGGTTGTTTTAGGAATAAGCGAAGGAAAAGATAATGAAGTATTTAAATCAGTTGCCAAACAAAAAGGTATTGAATATATCGTAGGTGATCAAATTGATGTTTTAAATCGATTGATTAGGTGTGGCGAAAAATTTGATGCAACAGATATTTTTAGAGTAACAAGTGAATCTCCATTTTTATATCATAAGGCAGTTGACAGTCTATGGGAGCAGCATTGTTCACAAAATAACGATGCTACTTTTTATGAAGATATAATTGATGGCTGTGGCTTTGAATTCATTCAATTGGAAGCTCTAAAACATTCACATTTAAGGGGTAAGAAAAAGCACCGATCTGAATTATGCACTTTATATATTAGAGAAAATATAAGTGATTTTAAAGTTCAAAAGGTTAAAGCACCTGATCATCTCAATCGAAAAGATTTACGTTTAACCGTTGATAACCCAGAGGATTTAGTTGTATGCAGAAAGGTCTTTAATCAGCTGAAAGACCAATCGCCTCAAATTATTTTGGAGGATATTATTACTTATTTAGATCAAAATCCTGATTTAAAAGATTTAATCTATCCATTTACAATTGAGGGTTATAATACTATGTATATATAATATATGAAAAGAAGTCAATCAATTCAATATAGAAAATCTATACATCAATTAATACCTGGAGGAGCACATACCTATTCAAAAGGAGATGATCAATTTCCAGAGAATGCTCCTGCAGCGATATTAAAGGGAAAAGGAGCATTCGTCTGGGATGTTGATGGAAATAAATTTTTAGATTGTTCAATGGGATTAACAAGTGTAAGTTTAGGTCATGCACACGAACCTATTATCCAATCAATAAAAGAAGAATTAGACAAAGGTGTTAATTTTCAACGCCCCTCATATATTGAAAGAGAAATGGCAGAATCTTTTCTTTCTATTGTACCCCAACACGATCGAATTAAGTTTTCTAAAAATGGCTCAACCGCAACAACAGCTGCAGTGAAATTAGCCCGTGCATATACAGGAAGAAAACTAGTGGCTTTTCCATCGGACCACCCTTTTTATAGTTATGATGATTGGTTTATTGGAAAAACAAAATGTAACAGGGGAGTGCCAGATGAGGTAAGCGATTTAACAATAACATTTAAATCTTGTAATCTAGATTCTTTAAAAGCATTGTTTGAAGAATATCCTAATCAAATTGCAGCTGTGATTACAGAGCCAGAAAAACCACATTGTTCAAATTGTTCTTGCGTACTGTCTTCCGGAGATTACCTGCAACAGGCTATTCAATTTACTCAAGAAAATGGGGCAGTTTTTATTTTAGATGAAATGATTAGTGGATTCAAAGTTGATTTTCCTGGAGCTATCTCAAAATATAATCTTTCTCCTGATTTAGCAACTTGGGGAAAAGGAATTGCGAATGGTTTTTCTTTTTGTGCTTTAACGGGTAAAAAAGAAATCATGGATTTGGGGGGTATAAAGAATCAAGGGGAAGAGAAAATATTTTTGATTTCAACTACACATGGAGGAGAAACCCATTCTATTCGTGCTGGAATTAAAACTATAGAGGAATTTAAAGACAAAAATGTAATTGAACATAATCATAGAATAGGGAATTTAATTATTGATAAAACTCAAGAAATAATTAACCTAATGCAGTTGGAAGACTTCATTGAAGTAACACCATGTCCTTGGATGATAGTATTTTCTTTTAAGAATAATAACCAAGATATTTGTAATGGGCATCGAACTTATTTCTTACAAGAAATGATTAACGAAAATATTTTATTTCAAGGAATTTTTGTGCCATGCTTAAGTCACAGTCATAAAGAAGCTACTTTTTTCATAAATGCTTTTGAAAAAGTAGTAAGAAAGTATAAAGTAATTCTTGATTCAGGATATAAAGACTTTTTATCAGGAGAACCAACTAAGGCAGTCTTTAGAAAATATAATTAACTAAATGAATTTTTTGTTTTTGAGTGAAAAAAAAAATCTTGCAATGTTTAATTTTTTGTCATTATATGGGAGCGTTTCGTGGAAAAGTAATGAACTAGAATTGGAAGAATTAAAATTATTTGATTGGATCATTTCCTTCGGATATAGACATATAATTTCTAACAAAATCTTAAAAATCACAAAAAACCCTATAATAAATTTACATATTTCATATCTTCCATACAATAGAGGTTCAGACCCTAACTATTGGAGTTTTAAAGATAATACTCCTAAAGGAGTTAGTATACATTTTGTTGATAAGGGAATAGACACAGGACCAATTTTAATTCAAAAAAAAGTAACATTTAGTAAAGACGAGACTCTCAAAACATCTTACAATAAATTAATAAATGAAATTCAAATTCTTTTTTTTCAAAATTTCAAAATGATTATTGAAGGTAAGTTAGTGCCTAAAAAACAAGTTGGGCTAGGATCATTTCATTTAAAAAAAGAATTACCACCAAAATTAGATTTGAACACTAAAATAAACAACATAAAATGACAGATTTAGAAATCATCGACGAAATTGAAAAAGTAAGATCAAAAAACAATATAAATTGGATGAATATATTGAGACTATCATTTAAACATGCACCAAATGAAGCTAGAAAAATTGTTTCAAAAATTAATCAGGATGATGGTAAAATAAGTGAATTGTTGAAATTATTATCAAACAATCAATGAATCCACCTGTTTTACTAAGCAAATTTAATTCGGTATTTATTATTGCAGAGCTTTCCGCAAATCATAATGGAAGTCTTAACATTGCAATTGAAACAATAAGGGCGGCTAAAAGGGCCGGTGCAGATGCAATTAAACTACAGACCTATACTGCTGATACAATAACCATAAATTCAAATAAAAATGATTTTATTATAAATAATGGTAGTATATGGGATGGGGATACCTTCTATAAACTTTATGAAAAAGCCCATACACCATGGGAGTGGCATGAAGAATTATTTAGGGTAGCAAAAGAAGAAGGTCTCCTTTGTTTTTCTTCTCCTTTTGATTTTACTGCAGTGGATTTTTTGGAGACCCTTGGAAATCCAATATATAAAATAGCCTCTTTTGAAATCACTGACATTCCATTAATTGAATATATTGCCTCTAAGGGTAAGCCTCTTATCATTTCAACTGGAATTGCTGGCTTAGATGACATAAAATTAGCATTGAATGCATGTAATAAAAATAAAAATATAGCATTATTGAAGTGTACATCAAGTTATCCTGCACCTGTTGAAGAAGCAAATTTAATTATGATTAAAGATTTGGCAGATAGATTTGGGGTAATAACTGGTTTATCCGATCATACATTAGGAATTACTGCTCCGGTGATTGCTGTTACTCAAGGAGCAAAAATAATTGAAAAACATTTTATTTTGGATAAATCTATAGGAGGGCCTGACGCTAGTTTTTCATTAAATGAGGAGGAATTCACCCAAATGGTAAAAGCCGTCAGAGAGACTGAAGTAGCATTGGGAGAAGTAAATTATAAATTAACAGAAAAACAACTTCAAGGGAGAAATTTTTCTCGTTCTCTTTACGTTACTGAAGATGTAAAAAAAGGTGAATTAATTACTAACGAAAACATGAGATCTGTCAGACCAGGTTTTGGAATACATCCTAAGCACACACCTTCTTTACTGGGAAAAAAATTCAATCAAAATATTTCAAAAGGATCTAGGATGTCTTTTAATTTCGTAACTAAAAAATAAAAATATGAAGTATAGAATTTATTGTTCAAACTCAAAAAAAGTAAATAAAACAATAAAATCAACCCCACTTATTTATCAAAATAATAACTTTTCAATTCATGGGACTCATTTCATAAAACAATGGAAAAATGATGAAGGCAATAATTTTTTTCTTATTGGAGATATTATTGGGCAAAGAGTATTAGGCGACAAATTATCAAACATTGAGAGTTACACTCTTTTCGAAAAAAAAGAAAATACAACCCTTATTGAAGGAAGGTATATTGTTATTGAAGTGACTAATCAGAATAAAGTTTCTATCTGGGCAGACCAATTTAGTAGAGCAGAAATTTTTTGGGCAAAAAATGAAAATGGTGATATTGAAGTCACCTCTGGAATAGACATGTTTTCTGAAGACATAAATATGGGGCCAATAGACCAAAATAGTTTAGCGCAATTTATAACTATATACGGCAATAGACCTTTAAAAAAGCATACGCTTCACGAAAATATTAATCGACTAGGAATTTTGGAGACATTTACATTTTCAAATGATAACATATATATCAACAAAATAGAATTTAAACCCAAAACTACATTTTCAAAAGAAAATACTTTAAAACTAAATAAATATGCAGACTTTTTTATTGAGTCTGTTAGGGCGCGTTCATCTGCTACTCAAAATATTGTTTTTTTGTCATCAGGCTGGGATTCCACTTCGATTTTAGCTACCCTTTGTCATTTATTTGACGCTTCAAAAATAGAGTGTATTATTGGAAGGATGAAATACTCGAATAGAAGTGAAATAATTAATCAATTTGAGTTAGATAGAGCTCAAAAAATGGCAGATTATTATAATGTAAAGCTTCACATAGTTGAACTTAATTATACTGAATCAATTAAAGAATTTATTCGAGATTCAAAATCTATTTTTAGGTCTCAACAGTTTGGAGGTTTCACTGGTTTAAATCACTGGCTTCTTGCAAAAGGGGCAAAAAAAATAGCTCATCCAAATGCAGTAGTTTTTGCAGGTGAAATTAGTGATGGTGCTCATAATTTAGGTTTTAGCCAATATTTTTCAATTTATCATCCTAGTTCACATTCTTTTAGAGAGTATAGTGACAAAATGGCCTCGTATTTGTTCGGGCCAACTTTTTTATCTCAACTTATTAATGGAAACCATGAAGATGATCCAGTATGGAAAATTCTTATGTCATATTATAAGGACTCTAAATTTGACAGTCCTAAACAAGGGAAAGATGATATCACAGCTCAATTATTAAGCACTTTTTTTCTCAGTGGGGGGAGAATACCACTCTATTCCAAAGATAATTCTAAAATACTTACTGAAAAAGGAAGAAAATCACTTTTGATTAATGCAGAAGAAACTTATTTGAATGAGTTTAAGGGTAAAGTTGATTTTAATAATTTGTACTCACATTACCTTCATTTATATCACTCTTTTCATTGGCAAGGAGGAACAGTAGCTACCTTAGAACATATGTGTGATGCTTTTGGCTTGAAATGCAGATTACCTTTTATTGATCAAAAAATAATTGGTTTTCTCTCTGAAATGCCTGAGAGCTGGGGGAGAGGCTTAGAATTAAATAATACAAAATTCCCTCTCAAATGGATGCTAACCAACAGAATAGACTATCCAATCCATTTACAGGAAGGACCACATTCATATCTTTATGATGTCAACCCTTCTTTTTCGCATATGGATGAGATTGTCAATGCATCCTCATTAACTTTATTGTTTCGTGAATTATTCCAGGATGAAGATTTCATTAAAATATATGATCCACAATATTTTGATATAAATTATATTAAAGGTGTTGTTTCAAAATTATTATCAGGGAAAACCCTTGAAGGGCAGGAATTGTTAGATATACTAAGTGTAGGAAATCTAATTGCCTTTGGAATAGTTTAAGAAAAAAACTATTAAAAAATTACCCTTAATTTCTCAATAAATTAATTAATGAAAACTATTTTTATAGATAATATTTCTTTTTATGTTTTTATTAAACTGATCTTTCTTTCGAGAAGTTATATTGAAATCAAAGTCTTGAATGATCCTAATAAAACAGAATCATTTTTTATCAGAGTACTGATCTTTTTTGGATATAGAGTTAATATCGAATCTTTTTTTTACGGAGATTTACATGGATCATCAGGAGAAGCCCTTACTTTTATCTCTAGAAAAAAAGCTTCACTCTTAGCATTAGAATTTTCAAAATTTATTATGAATGATAAAGAAATAATAAAATTTGGTAAAAAATCTCCAGAAATAAAAAACATTATTGAGTTATTTATTTCAAAAAAAACTATGATGGAATTTGAGTACTATGTACTTAGAGTAGAATACATTAATAAAATCCATAATGATAAAGCTGATCTATGGGTTAAAAACTCACTTTTAATTAATTCCACTTTCATTCAAAATTCTTTTAAAAGCCTAAATATTGTTATCTATAAATCAATTAAAAAAGAAGTTTTTTTCTTTTTGAAAAAAATCTTAAAATTTTTTTTAATGATATTTAAGTCTTTAAAAAAAGTTGATTTACAAAAGAAAACTTATCATCTAGTTGCTCTAGCAAGCGATGAAATAAATTTAAATACTGATAAAAGATATTTTCCTCACTGGTTTAAAAAAAACA
>CABYBK010000051.1 GCA_902517245.1 uncultured Bacteroidota bacterium
GATCTCTATATTCCATTTTATTCCATCATAAATATTTTCGCCTGGCTTCCATCCTTTACATAAAGAAATATCTTTATCAATTTTAAAGAAGGATATAAAATATCCAGTATTTAAAAATTGTATGTCTGGATAATCACCATAATAATTTTCTGCATCTGTCCATATTGTATTATCATACTTACGTAAAAATCGACAAAACTTTCTACCCAAACCTGCTGGATTACAGACTATTAACTTGTCATCTCCTCCACCTAGACCAGGATATTGTAGTCCACTTGCATCTCTTGGGGCATTAGTGTTTCTTTTCCCGTATTGTACTATATCGCTTTTCATACAAGAGGAGATAACAAAGAAAAATAATAGCACAAACAAATTTTTCATGATTATAAAAATAAACAACCTTTTAGTTCAATTATTTTGTCCTTATCAAATAAACCTATAAAAATATTTATAATTCATAAAATGACTGAGAAACAAACTATCGTATTAATATTTTATGCTGACTTTTTGTAGTCAAGAACTAAAGAATATTTATTATAAAAAAATTTATTAAATTTTAAGTAATATTAATATAGCTTCATGAAATTTGTAAGAAAATTAAAATAAATGATTGATAAATACAGGTTTTTGGATTTAGACAAGACAACAAAACCAGTTATGCACTCATTTATCTGGAAATCAATGTCTAAGGGGAACAAAGTCAATGATGAATTATTCAATATTTACATTGCCTTAAAAAAACATAAACTGATCGATATAACAACAGCCAAATCAGTATTTCAAGATGCCTTTCGGGGTTTGGAATTAAAGAATATTAAAAAAAAAATAAATTGGACTGGTTCTTTTAGATTATTGATATATTTCATTGCGAGATTATCACATAGACAACATATCATTTCCAAGACGAACGACCAATGGAAAAGGCTTGAAAAAGTATTCCTTTGGAACAAAAAACCAATTAATCCAAGAATATGTGCAAATGTGCATTCTAATCTTTATACATCTTACTCGGAACCAAAAGATGCTATTATAATTGAAGACATCCTAAGAAAATTGTTTTGAGCTTAAATTAATTTATATTTCAATAGTATTGAATTAGAAAAATTATCAGTTTTTTTTGAATATGAAAAGAAGAGATTTTATTGGAAATACACTAGCAATTGGAGGTTTGACATCTGTAATTCCTATCTCGCAACTTTACTCAAACGTTCAAAAAAAACTCTCGCATCAAAATAAAAAAACAAACTATGATGTTATTGTTATTGGAGTCGGTAGTATGGGATCTTCCACTTGCTATCAAATTGCTAAACAAGGTTATAGTGTGCTTGGTCTTGAGCAGTTTGATATTCCTCATGAAATGGGATCACACGGTGGGCAAAGTAGAATTATACGAAAAGCATATTTTGAACACCCAAATTATGTCCCCCTTTTAGAAAGAGCTTATGAAAATTGGAAATCCCTCGAACAGGAAGTCAGTAATCAAATTTATTTTAAAACAGGGCTGCTATATTTCGGCCCAAGTAAACACCCATTAATAACTGGAACTCAAAAATCAGCAAAAAAATATGATATTCAGGTTAATGAGTTTAATCGAAAAGAACAAATAGATAAGTTTCCGCAGTTTAAAATACCTAATGATTACAGTAATTTAATAGAAGTTGATGCTGGCTTCGTTACTCCAGAAAGAGCAATATTAACCTACACTAAACAGGCTCTAAAACATAAAGCTACAATACATATAAACGAAAAAACACTTCAATGGTCAAAAAAAGATGGAGTCATAAAGGTTAAGACTAACAAACAAACATATTATTGTAAAAAGTTGGTGTTAACAGCTGGTGCATGGAACTCTAAATTTTCCAAATTGAAAAATCTAGAAGTAACTAGACAAGTAATGTTTTGGGCAAAACCAAGAAATATAAATATGTTTAAATTGAATAAATTTCCATGTTGGACCTTTGCAGACCCTACAATTAACGGCATTTATTATGGCTTTCCTAACTTATCAAATTCATCTTTTGGTGAGCCACCGGGAATCAAATTTGCACATCATACAAAGGGGACCTTAACAGATTATGATGCAGTAAATAAAAATATATCTATAGATGAACAAAGAACAGTTATTGAAGCTATTAGAAAATTTATTCCAGAAGGCATAGATTCAATAAGTAGTATCAAAACTTGTCTATACACTTATAGTCCTGATGAAGATTTTATTTTAGATTTCTATAATGAAAATAAAGATGTTGTCATAGGAGCAGGATTTAGTGGCCACGGTTTCAAATTCGCAAGTGTGATTGGTGAAATTATTGCAGAATTAGTTATTAAAGGAAAAAGTATTCACCCAATAAATTTTCTAAAATCTAATCGTTTTAATGGATAGTCATTTATCAATTATTTTAGCGATTGGTTTTGATTAACTTTACACTATAGGAAGGGAGTGATATTTTATCTTCACCCATTCCATCAGCAGATGGAGTGCTGAAATGAATAGTTTTGTCTGATACATTTACAAAAATACTTACAATTCTACCATCATTAGCTTTCCAAGCACCTCTTTGCAAAGCAGATATGGTAATATCTGATGTGTTATTTCCCCCCCACTCCCAATCTGCAGTGATCTTTGGGATATTCCCTTCTACAATAGGTGGTTCTAACATTTGACCGTCAACAAAATAGTCAATCAATTTATAACGAGTTTGAGCCATTTTTCTTAAAAACTCTGCAGGCTCTTTCTCTTTAAGGACTTTTGGACTAATCCAACCGATTTGTTCACCGAAAACCAACTGCTGACCAGCTCTCATAATTAGGGCTTTGTGTTTTTTAGGACCAACAGGATTATTACGACCGAAAATTGATATCCGACCTCCATATATGGCAGAATAAATTGGTTTTTGATCCTGGAACTGAAAGTTCCAGCTCAAAAGTCCATCTAATAAGTGATTATAAGGTTCGGCCGTAGACTCACTGGTAAGAAAAGCTCCTTCAGGCATTTCATCGCGTATGGCTGAAAGTAATTTGTAATATCCCTGGTCTAGCCACCATGAACCTCCTCCAAGAGGGTGTCCATGGGTTGTATCCATACATAATGTAGGAGAAGCTGCACTGATCTGGTCTAAATAGACTCCTGAGGTACCAGATTTTTTTTGTAGCCTTAAAACAATCTCCTTAATTTTATTCTGCCAGATTTGGGTGACAGGATTCATTACTGCGTTACGTACACCATTTCCATAATCCTCGATATAAGGTTCTCCTTTTTCATTCTTAGTGACAGCTTTGATTCCCTCTGTTTTAAAATCGTCAAGGTCAGCATCCCACAAACGGCCATTTATATAAGGCATAACTCGGACACCTGCATCCTCTAAATCACGTACAGCTTTGACAAATCCTTCTTTTGCAGGAAAAAAATGTGGATAATCATTATCGAAGGGAATTTTATGCCATACGTACCAGTGAAAACCTATTGGTACTCTCATAAATTTAGCAAACTCTAGGACTTCTTGCACAAGAGTTGCTAGATCACCACCTGTTTCATGTTGTACCCAGACAGCTATATCTTGAATTCTAGATGGACGATTATTTGGAGCTGGAGGCCACCAGGGAGCTTGATCTTTAACCCATGCCTGATAAATCATAGCTGCCTGATACCAGTCACCCTTAATGGAACCAAGAACTACTTTACCAGGTAGTTTATAGCCATTGTCATCAAGACCCATGTTGGGAGTAGGCCAGTTGAATTGAAAACTAACTTTTTCCTCGTCAGTACTAGTAGATATAGTCTTTACACTTCCAGTTGGGTCATGGCTAGCAATATAGAGTCCTCCTTTCTTATCATACAATCCAAGCATCTGATAAGTAGCTCTCCAGTTTGGATAAACCTCACTATAATTAATACCTCTGGTATAAGGTGACTGAGATACAACACCTGAAGCCTTGGGATAATGGAGTACATTTTCTTCAGGGATTTCACCAATAGGCCCCGCCTTGATTGAAGGAAACTCACTTTCCAAAAGAGAAAGCCCCTTCTCTGGTAATCTCGTTTCCAGTGACCAATATGTTAGATTGTTATTAAATTCTATCTCACAAACGACAGAGAGACCCTTTAATTTTGGATCCATAGGATCATTAAAATTTAAGGTCAGTAATGATAAATTATCATTTTTATCCCATTGAATTTTAGTGGCATTCCAGCTTGACTCGTTATTGAGTCTTATTGAGTCTTTTTTGCTAGATAGGATAAGTTTGAATATTGAGGTATTGGAACTATTCAGCAACTCAATGCCACGTTGAAGATCAAATAGGCTGACAAAATTTATACCGTTTTCTGTTCTGTCTAGGCCAATTCCAATAATTTCATTGTGGTAAAGATGGATACCATTATTTCGGTCCTTGAACCATTCTACTGATTTCTCGAGAGGGAGAGTTGACTTAGTAGTGTTTGAAAGCTTGTTAAGAATAAGTGCTTTTTCTTTGGTATCGATCTTAGAATCAAAGTCACTCTCAATGATTGTAAATAGCCACCGTCTAACCTGTTCTTGAGATAGATTTACCTTTTTTAATTTTATATAATTGGTGTGCTTATAATGGGTAAACCTTGAATTCGAAAATAATGATGAACATGAAAATATAAATATTATAAACGAGAACTTCAGGATATTTTTCATTTTTGATGATTTTCTTCAATTTAAAAATTGAATAGATAATCTAAATTATAGATTTAAAGAATAAACTTTATTTCCAATTTCTAGGACATTTAAAATTAATAATGCACAAACTATTCGAAAAATTGAATGATTTGGTTATTAATAAAATCTGCATCCCCTTTTGCAAAACCAGCTCCTGCAATATGTCCCCATAAAGATGGGATTATTTTAAGATTTACTTTAGGGATCAATTTTGCTTCATTTTTTAATGCATCAATATGAAAGTACATGTCAGTTTCACTTGGCATATATAATACATCTGCTTTTATTGATCCAAGAGCTTTTTTATAATCACCACTAAATCCAGGTGTATTTCCTACATTATTATTTTGCCAAGTTCTTGCTAAAGCTATCAGGTTATTTGCATCCCAGGTTAACACAAATTCTTCAAACCAATTAATTACCTCATCAATATTTTTTAGTCCCATTTCTTTATATAGCTCTTTACGAAACCATTCTTGAGACCATCCCCAACTTGACCAATGAGCTCCACCGGCTCTGAGTCCTTTTTCAGGTTGTAAATTATAATTCCCGTTATCAAATGATGAGTCTGCTTCTATAGCAGATATAAAACCTTCGAGCCTGACTTTACCATGAGGATATTCAACTGCTGAACCAGCAATTCCAACAATTTTTTCCATAAAATCAGGATAACTAACACCCCATTGAAAGGCTTGTTGTGCACCCATTGAAAAACCAACAACTCCTTTAATTTTTTTCACTTTAAAAACCTCTGTAATTAATCTATAGCCTGCATGAATGTTGTCTCTAATGGAAATTAGAGGGAAATTGGGTCCATTAAATGGAGCCTTAGTATTACTAGGCGAACTGGACAATCCATTTTGAAACATGTCAGTTGCAACAATAAAATATTTATCGGGATCTAATGCTTTGCCAGATTTTATAAGATAATCAAATCCATGGTGATCACCGAGATAAGCTGATGGGACTAATATGAGATTGTCCATTGTTTTATTTAGTTTACCGTGAGTCACATAAGAAAGCTTGGCATCAGGTAAGGTTTTTCCACTTTCAAGTTTAAAATCTCCAAGCTTGAAAATCTTATGATTACCATTTGCAAATAATAATGAGGACAAAGCAAGGAATATTGCTACAAAGCTATTTTTCATTTTAATTGATTTATAGTTAGCAAAGCGCTAATATATAAAACTCCACAATATCTCAATTCCGTATTTTTTTTCTGAACTTAATAAAGAGGATATAAAAAAACCCCCTAGAAAAAACTAGAGGGAATAATATTCAAAAAAATATTAATGATAAAGTTTAAAAATATCAATTCGTTCTCAAAATTCTTTTATAAATAGGTCTGTAGCCAAAGCCATTTGAAAGTGACTGTTGCATTGTCTTTTTCCCGTGAACTTTCTTAATAATAGAATTCCACCCAGAATAATAATCTTTACCGTATTCAGTGTCAAAGGACTTTATAGCATCTGCCATAGATGCATATCCATCAACAGAAAACATAGTGAATTTTTCTTCGCTTCCCGCAGGATAAATTTTATGTTGAACATTCCATCCAGTTCGTCCATTATATTTATTGGCTACCATTTCTTTCATAACTGGTGTTATATACTCTACTTCATATTTTAATTGTTTGTTTAAATCATTTGGTTTTGAATAGTTCACAACAACAAAATCATAAGTGCCAGGTACAGATGAATCGACTCTATACGTGTCACTTCTAAAAATATTCCATTCAAAGTCAATATGTTTTGAAGGAACTCCTGTTGCTTTAAAAGCATCAAAACCCCAATCATTAGTGTACTGTTCCATATCTTTGAAATTGAATAGTACTAAGTATTTATAATTGTTGGTTTTTCTTTGTTTTTTCCAAACACTCCATCCTTCAATACCTCCGTCATCAACAGCTTTTTGGGCTACTTTAAGCCAATAATCTTCGAACACCTCTTCAAATTTTTCTTCATCTTCAACATCAACATAGAAATAATGATGAATTTGGGCTTGCGCAGATATAGTGATTACAAACGCTATAGTAAAAAATAATTTTTTCATTTTGATTGATTTATGATTAATAAGGTCCTAAGATATAGAGAATAGAGGTAAAAGAAAAACCCTCCGCTTGGGGAGGGTGATTTATTCTGCTTGAATGTCATTTATTGATAATTTTTCTAAATGAATTCCATGAAACTACTTTACCCTCTATAATATGGTAGTATTCGTAAAAAATTTCAGAATCAATTTTTGAATCTGGATTTGTACTTTTTGACGTGAATTGGGCATTAACCCAATCGCCTTTATCCAAATCGTTATCAGCGGATCCGTCATCTGTTGCTGCTAGTGCAAAAGCATAGTCAGTACTCCATTCATAAGAATTTCCCTCTGATTCTACTCTTGTAACTTCGGATTTGATTTTGTCAACAAATTCTTGTGGTGTTTTTGCTACATATCCGTCATGAAAATTTAGTGTTGCTTCATCCGCAATAAAAGTCTTGATTAATTCATAATCAAGTTTAGCCCAAGCATTATCTAATTTTTTGAAAATCTCTACTGCATCTTGTGAACCAATTGTAACTTTTGATTTGGTCCCTGAAATAAATCCATTAGCAGGATTACTAGTAGCTTGCTCTTGACTACAAGATGCAAACACAAGTAACATCAATATTATTTTTTTCATTTTAAATGATTTACAGTTAATAATACTCCTAAGATATATAGAATGAATGTAAAAGAAAAACCCTCCACGTGGGAGGGTAATTAAATTTGATTTTAGAGTTTATTCTTCTGCAATAGCATCAGCAGCTAAAGTAGATGCCTCTATAGCAGCAATCATCTCAGTGGTATCGTACATATGATACTCTTCTACAATTTTTCCATCAGCTCCCCAAACAAAGCTTATATGTGCTGGCATTTTAATTGTTTCTCCACTCAATTTACTTGTTGCTATCCAATTAAACCAAGTTTGGGTAACAGTAAGTGCTTCATTGGATGGTCCAGGGGGATAACTTGCTGTTTCTACCCATTGACCTACGTCTGTTTTCCCTTCGTCACCCCAAGACATTTTAATGGGTGAAAATGTGGCATGTTGAGCTTGTAATAAAACTTCTAATTCTTCAAGTGAAATTGATTCTGTACTATTAAGATAAACCTTTAGGTCTGGAGACCAAAGAGACTTTAATCCATCCATGTCATTATTTAAATAGTTTTGATAGTGTGCTCTAACAGCATTTGATTTGTCATCCTCAAAATTAAGTTGTACTCCAGTTCCACTGCACCCAAGAATAAGGAAAGAAATTAATACTAATGATATTTTTTTCATTTTAATTGATTTGTGATTAATAATATTATTAAGATATGAAGAATGAGTGTAAAAAAAAACCCTCCGCTGGGAGGGCTCAATATATTACTCAATAATTTCTCCTTCGCTATCTACTCTTACTATAATTTCCCAAATAATTTGTTCAACCCACCCGTCTGGAGCTGAATTATTTATTGGATTAAGGTCTAACTTTGAAATTCCAGGTATATCTGAGTTTATTGATTCAAAAACATCATCTAAAGAT
>CABYBK010000052.1 GCA_902517245.1 uncultured Bacteroidota bacterium
TATTTCTCAAATATTAAAAGAAACATTTCCAAATACTGTAGTACTTGCAATATCCTCAATAATAATAGCTGTTTCACTAGGTATTTTTTTAGGTATTATTGCCTGTCTTTTAAAAGACCATTGGATAGATCGTTTCATATTATTTTTTAGCACTATTGGAATGAGCGTCCCTTCATTTTTTAGTGCGATACTTTTTTCTTGGTTTTTTGGATATGTTTTAAATCCATATACACAGCTAAATATGACAGGAAGTTTTTACGAGTTAGATGATTTTGGAGATTCTTATCACATTGTTTGGAAAAATTTAATATTACCTTCTTTAGTTTTGGGAATTAGGCCGCTAGCAGTTATTATTCAATTAATTAGAAATAGCTTGATTGAAACCCTTAGTCAGGATTATATTAAAACAGCATTTTCTAAAGGTCTGTCCAAGTATCAAGTCATTTTTAAGCATGCTTTAAAAAACTCTTTGAATCCAGTGATTACAGCCCTTACTGGATGGTTTGCTTCACTATTGGCTGGGTCAATTTTTGTAGAATATATCTTTGGGTGGAATGGACTTGGGAAAGAAATAGTAGATGCACTTAATAAATTTGATACCCCTGTTGTAATGGGTTCTGTTATTACTATCGCCTTTCTTTTTATTATTATTAATATTGTTGTCGATTTAATTTATGTTTACTTAGATCCTAGAATAAAAACAACTTAAAACATGAGAGATAATATTGTAGCTGGAAATTGGAAAATGAATAATGATTATTCCCAGACAAAAAAGTTAATAAATGATTTAAAATCTTCTAAAATACCAGAGGATGTTCGTATTATGGTGGCTCCATCTTTTACACAGTTATCCCAATGTAAAAATCTTTTAAATAGCACAAATATATCTGTAGTGGCTCAAAACATGAATGCAAATAATTCAGGAGCATTTACTGGAGAAATTTCAGCAAGTATGCTAAAAGGAATTGAAGTTAATATTGTAATCATAGGACACTCTGAAAGGCGATCTATTTTTAATGAAACAGATGAAATTCTTAAAGAAAAAGTTAAATCAGCTTTATCTGCAGATATGGAAGTAATATTTTGCTTCGGAGAAGAGCTCAAAGAAAGAAAAAATAATGATTATTTTAAAATTGTAAATAACCAATTGAGAAATGTGCTTTTTGATCTTCCAGAATCTTGTTGGAAAAACATTATTTTAGCTTATGAACCTGTATGGGCTATTGGTACAGGGGAAACTGCAACTGCAAATCAAGCACAAGAAATGCATTTATACGTTAGAAACCTAATAAGAGATAATTATAGTGAGGCAACATCTGAAAATATATCTATCCTTTATGGAGGGAGTGTGAAACCCAGTAATGCAAAAGAAATATTTTTGGGTAAAGATGTTGATGGAGGTCTGATAGGCGGCGCTTCTTTGAATGCCAATGATTTTATTGAAATATTCAGTGCCTTTTAATGGCTTTTACATATGTGGTTTATTATTTTACCGTAGAGCCTTATATTCCATGGGGTGAAATTTTAATTGCCCAACTTCAATCTCTTCCATTTGAAAGTTTTGAAATGACAGATTCAGGTTTTAATGCTTATATAAATGAAAGCAAACATTACAATAATTTTTTAAATTCAATCCCACTTTTTAAGAATAAAGATGTAAAAATTGTTTTCATAACAGATAAAATTAAACCTATAAATTGGAATGCAAAATGGGAGTCTAATTTTAAACCTATTCATATTGGAAAAAATTGTGTTGTACGTTCGGATTTCCATTCTCCATTTAATAAAAAGTATGAAATTATAATTAATCCAAAAATGAGTTTTGGGACCGGTCATCACCAAACAACATTTATGATGTTAGAATTTGCATTAGGAGAGTTATTTAGTGAAAAATCAGTTTTAGATATGGGTTGTGGAACAGGAATCTTAGCAATTATGGCATCAAAAATGGGTGCAAAAAGGGTAGACGCAATTGATAATGATCCCTGGTGTATAGAAAACTCAAAAGAAAATATATATCAAAATAATTGTGAAAGAGTTAATGTGATTTTAGGATCTCAAATAGTATCCAATGACCCTAAATATGATATAATTTTTGCAAATATAAATCGTAATGTTTTGTTAGACCAACTGCCCGACTATATAAAATCATTAAAACTAAAAGGAATCTTAATGATTTCAGGGTTTTATGACAAAGATGTACCTTTATTAAAAAACATATCAAATGATTTAAATCTCCAATTGATTGAACAAAAGGAAAAAGATAAATGGTCTGCGCTAAAATTTAAAAATGAGTATAGAAAATCCTAAAATTATTCCTAAAGAAATTGAGCAGGTAGAAACTCTCGAAAAAAAGGAGCATGAAATAATTCTGTTCAATGATGATGTAAATACGTTTGACCATGTTATTGAATGTCTAGTTCGAATATGCGGTCATTCTTATATTCAAGCCGAGCAATGTGCTTTTATAGTTCACTATTCGGGAAAGTGTATTGTAAAAACAGGAGATTTAGAGGATCTTGTCCCTGAGTGTAATGCACTTTTAGAGGAAGGTCTTAGTGCAGAAGTTGTATAATTAAGAATCCCATTTTTTTCTTTAACTTAAATAAACGACATTTGCAAAAAAAAATGAAAAATGAAATTTAGAAACTTAATATTTATTGCAATTATAATTATGGCTACTAAAATCCAAGGACAAGAGGATAGAGACAAAACAATTTATCAATTTAAAGTCACTAATCTTGAGGGCGAGGAATTTGATTTTAATACTCTAAAAGGTAAAAAAGTCATGATAGTAAATACGGCATCAAAATGTGGATTGACACCTCAATACAAAAAACTTCAAGCTCTCTACGAAAAATACAGTAATAAAAACTTCGAAATTGTTGGTTTTCCAGCAAATAACTTTCTATTCCAGGAACCTGGAACTGACAAAGAAATTATTGAATTTTGTGAAAAGAATTATGGTGTAACATTTCCGATGATGAGTAAAATTTCAGTTAAAGGTAAGGGCATGCATCCTGTTTATGAGTTTTTAACCCAAGAATCAAAAAATGGTGTAATCAGTTCTAATGTTTCCTGGAATTTCCAAAAATACTTAATCAATACTGATGGACAGCTAGCCAGAGTGGTCTCTCCTAGAACTCAACCTGACGATCCAAAAGTGATTTCATGGATTGAAAATTAAATGAAAAAAAATCAAGATTTTAAAACACTCTGTGTTCACGCAGGAGAATTAAAAGATGAACAACATGGAGGTGCAATATCGCCTTTGTATATGTCTTCTTCATATGCTTATAATGATGTTAAAATCAGTCAATACCCGAGGTATTTTAATACACCAAACCAAAGAGGAGTAGCAGAAAAAATAGCATCAATTGAAGGTGCTAAAGCTGGACTATTGTTTGGCTCAGGCATGGCAGCAATAAGTACAGCACTTCTTTCACATTTAAAGTCAGGGGATCATGTAATCTTTCAAGATGACCTATATGGAGGAACAAGAAATTTTATATTACATGAGTTTCCAAAGTATAATATTGAATTTAGCTTTACGGCAGGATTAGAAGTTACTGATTTTGAAAACGAATATAAGAACAACACTAAAGGTTTTTATATTGAAACTCCAAGTAATCCATCCCTTAAGATTGTTAATATTAAAGCAATTTGTGATCTTGCAAAAAAAACAGGAGTTTGGACAATGATAGACAATACTTTTGCTAGTCCAGTTAATCAAAACCCTATTTCTTTGGGAACCGATATTGTTATTCATAGCGCGACAAAGTATCTGGGCGGCCACAGTGATATTTGCGCAGGTGTTGTTCTTGGTTCTAAGTCTACGATTGATCGAGTATTTAGTTCTGCAAAAAACCTAGGTGGAAGTTTGAGTGAATATACAGTTTGGCTTCTTGAAAGAAGTATAAAAACTCTTTTTATTCGTGTTCAAGCTCAAAACAATAATGCAAAATTAATTGCTGATTTTTTAGAGAATGAAAGCTGGGTAGAAAGAGTTTATTATCCTGGATTAAAAAGTCATCCAAACCATAATATTGCTAAAATGCAAATGAAAGGTTTTGGAGGAATGCTATCATTTGATCTTATATCCGAAATTGATTCAAAAAAGTTTTTACTTGGGCTAAATTTAATTAAACCAACTATTAGTTTAGCTGGAATTGAAAGTACTGCTCTTAGTCCATCTCTCACATCTCATTCTCTTTTAACAGAAAATGAAAGGCTTTCACAGGGTATTACTCTTCAAATGATACGGCTTTCAGCAGGTATTGAATCCATCGATGATTTAAAAAATGATTTACTTCAATCTATAAAAAAACAAAATTGATGATTACTGATATTTTAGCTTTTGGATCTCATCCAGATGACGTAGAATTAGGAAGTGCAGGCACAATAGCTAAATCGATATCCCAAGGAAAAAAAGTAGCGATTATTGATCTTACTCAAGGCGAATTAGGGACTAGAGGGAACGTGGATAAAAGAAAAAAAGAATCTATAAATGCTGCCAATATTTTAGGCGTTTTAAAACGTGAAAACTTAAAATTTAAAGATGGTTTTTTTGTTAATGACGAAACTCATCAGCGCATAGTGATAAAAAAAATAAGAGAGTATCGTCCAGAGATTGTTATATGTAATGCTATTGAAGACAGACATATTGATCATGGTAAAGGAAATCGTTTGGTTAATGATGCCTGTTTTTTAAGTGGACTTAAAAAAATAGAAACTAAAGACTCTAAAGGTAATTACCAAGACGCATGGCGACCTAAAATTATTTTAGAATATATCCAATGGAACGAAATTAAACCAGATTTAATAGTAGATATCACCGGTTATATGGATGTAAAATTAGAAGCCGTATATTCATATTCTAGTCAGTTTTTTAATCCAAGTTCATCTGAAGAAAACACCCCAATAAGTAGTAAAAATTTTCAAGACAGTGTCTTATATCGTGCGAAAAATTTTGGCAGACTAATCGGAACTAAAGCAGGGGAGGGCTTCACCTCACGACAACCCATTTCAATTAGTAATTTAGATGCATTAATACAGTCTTAATGTCAGGGGCAATTAAATGGGGAATCTTAGGACTTGGAAAAATTGCTCATAAGTTTGCATCTGATTTAATTTTAATTCAAGATTGCGAACTTAAAGCAATCGCATCTTCAAGCGAAGATCGTGCTAAAATCTTTGCTAACAAATATGGATTAGAGACTTTTTATGGGTCTTATAATGATCTTTATGAAGATGAATCAATCGATGTTATTTACATAGCCTCTTTAAATCAAAATCATCATGGGCATGTTATTCAAGCTATAAAACATGGAAAAGCTGTTTTGTGCGAAAAGCCACTAGCTATTAATTGTCGTCAAGCTAAAGAAATGTTGAATTGCGCAAGAGTAAATCAGATTTTTTTAATGGAAGCCATTTGGACTAGGTTTAACCCAACTTTCGAACAAATACTTCGATGGATTAATAAAGGTGCAATAGGTAAATTAAGGTATATAAATGCAACTTTTAGCTTTAATGGTCTTAACAATGATTTGGATTCTCGCTTGTTCAACCCAGCAAAGGGAGGTGGGAGTTTATTAGATGTTGGAATTTACCCTTTATTTCTTTCATTAAGTGTTTTAGGTAAACCAAATAATATTAAAGCCTCAGCAGTTTTATCTGAAACTGGGGTTGATGAACAAATTGGAATGTTATTAACTTATGATCAATCACAAGCTATTTTATATTCGAGTTATGCACACAACGAAGATATGCGAGCAACAATCTGTGGTGAAAAAGGTGAAATATATCTGGATTCACGCTGGCATGAGACAGCGAATCTTAAACTCGTTCAGGAAGGCAAAATTTATAAAAAAACTTTTGATTTTATTGGGAAGGGTTATAGTTATGAGATTGAAGAAGTAAATTGGTGTTTACGTAATAAAAAAACTGAATCCACTAAGTGGTCTTTACAACAGAGTCTCGATTTAGTAAAGCTAATGGATCAAATAAGGAAACAGACTGGAATTCATTATCCAATGGATTAGAATAAGTGTAATAAAAAAACACTTGTATGCTATCTAAAAACATTTAAATTTGCAATTCTAATGGTGGTTGTAGCTCAGTTGGTTAGAGCGCCTGATTGTGGTTCAGGAAGTCGTCGGTTCGAGCCCGATCTTCCACCCCAACAAACAAAGGAGCTAACGTAAAGTTAGCTCTTTTTTTATACCCATTAGTAGACCATTTAGTAGACCGATTTATTATTTACCTTTAATCCTTTTTATTTAGCTCATGCCTCAACTTATAATACTTTGAAGCATCGATTCTATTGGTGTTATAAAATCTACAATATCTCTACTCCGTGTTTTTCTTCATAAACTTAATGAAGAGGATATGCCAATGATTTGAAGCAAGATTAAACTTTGTTTAACTCAAAAATCTCATAGCTTTCCATAACCTCATCAAAAATTGGTTTTGACACAGGATTTGAACCATCCAAAAATGAATACATAGCATCTTCATCGTGTACAGCAATTTTGAACATTACTGCACTTTTATCTGGAGAAACTGTACCTAAAGTTTTCGACAAATCTGCAATTTTTCTTCTTTCATTCATTCCCTTTTCAGATTTCATAAAGCCCATAAATTTATCAAACTTTCCTTCTTTAAGTTTTCCAACAACAAGTATATCTTTCATTTTAAATGATTTGTAATTAATATTCTACAATATACAAATTAGTGCCTGAAGTTAATGAAGATGATATGCAGATAATATAAAAAGTCCCTCGGTTAGAATGAGCTAAATTTATTATTATTTTTCTTAATTATTATTTTAATCAACGAGCTTTTTGTATTTTAAATAATTCTTTGTTGATTCCCAATCTTCAGTTTCTATATCTCTTTTTGGGATATCTCCATCTTTAAAAATTAATTGTTCAAATGGTGGTTTAATACCTTTCAATCGAAGATATATCGCAAATTTCCCTCTATGATGTGATTGATGCTCAAAGCCTTTTCTTGCGAGGCATTCTTTGCTACAACTCCATCTGTAGTAATATGTTTTAGCATTAAGGTTCTGTTCGGTATTTATTTGATTAATCATTACATCATAGCTATTAGAAACAAATTCTATTACTTGCTTTTTTGATTGTAATTCTTGACGACTCATAATCTCTTTTTCATTACTAGCGTCATAGCTACCTGCTATCATAGCTGCATATCTATAATTTACAAGACCAAGATGAATAGCTTCTTCTCTAAAAGACAAGATTTCTGGAGTTGGTTTAAAACTATAATTTTCTTCTGGCATAGCATCCAAATACTTAAAGGTGAATTGCTGCGCTCTTTCATAGTCATAAATTAGATCACAAGATACGGTGTAGTTAGTATTTTCCTTTTCGATACTCTTGCTTTCAGTGTTTGAATTGTTACAAGAGATAAAAAGAAATAAAATCAAAAGCATTGATATTTTTTTCATTTTAATTGATTTATGATTTATAAGCTATTAATATAGGAAATTCTACAATATCTCTACTTCATGTTTTTCATTTAACAAATAATCAAAGACAATCCTATTTTTTTATTTTACTTGGTATTTTAAATTTTATTTATATATTTGTATGTACAACAATTGTATATACATTATTTGTTATGAAAAATATTAAACCTAAATGCGGATGTGGCGAAACTCAAAACCCTCATGGTTATTGTGACGGTTCACACGCTAAATAGTTTCAGTTTGTTTGGTTTGAGTGGAGGGAAGTAATTGCTATGAAAAAGAAAAATTACATTAACCTCCACTTTTTTTATATTCACCTTTTATCACAACAATTTATTAATATCAAAAAATATTACTTTCCTTTTTTAATTTGTTTATAAGTCTTTATCAAATTTGGTTTAAAATTAATGTTTAGTTAAATTTTTTGTTACTTTTAATGTGCTATTATGAAAGTAAATTGATTAATAGTATTTCATAAACCAATTTGTTTTTTTAAACCGCCTTATGGGCGGTTTTTTTATTTAACTGTATAAATTATTTCTGATACTTCTGAAACACGAAAATAACCTAACGGATTATTTTCAGGTTTGGTGATATTTATCATATTACCATTTAAATTAGCAGGATTTGTTTGAAAGGGACCTCCTTGTTGGGTGTTTTGAAGAATAAGTAAATACCAATACTGATAGGCTGTCTTTGAAATACTATATTGTCTAATTCTTACAGTATCATTCTTTTCTAAATCACCAT
>CABYBK010000053.1 GCA_902517245.1 uncultured Bacteroidota bacterium
GCAATATCTATTAGATATTGAAAGAGAAGGTTTTATGAGTCTTTTAGGAAATCAAAAAACATTAGATCGAATTCAATATTTATTAATGAATAATAAACCTTTAAGAAATTAAATTATGGAAGCATACATTGTAAAAGGCTATCGTTCAGCCATTGGAAAAGCTAAAAAAGGAGGATTTAAAAATTATCGCTCTGATGACTTGGCTGTGGATGTCATAAAACATATGATGACCAAAGTTCCTGAAATCGATCCGAAAAGTGTTGATGATGTAATTGTTGGTTGTGCAAATCCTGAAGGTGAACAAGGTCTACAGATAGGAAGATTAATTTCTGCACGATCACTAGGTAAAGAAGTTCCAGGGGTCACAATTAACAGATATTGTGCATCTGGTCTGGAAGCAATTTCTCAGGCTGTATCAAAAGTTAGAGCTGGTTTTGGAGATATTTATATCGCTGGTGGAATAGAAAGTATGAGTATGATTCCAATGACAGGGTACAAATTATCACCTAGTTACAAAGCCAATCAAGAAAATTTAAATTACCATGTTGGAATGGGCCATACTGCAGAAGCCGTTTCTGCCAAGTATAATATATCTCGAGAATCAGCGGATAAATTTGCTTACGAATCTCATCAAAAAGCTGCAAAGGCAATTGATGACGGGAAATTTATTGATCAAATTGTACCTGTGGAAGTAGAAGATGTTTTTGTAAAAGATGGTAAAAAAATTACAACTAGTCATTTTGTGTCTGTTGATGAGGGTGTACGAAGAGATACTACAATAGAGGGTCTTTCAAAACTTCGCCCTGTATTTAAAAAAGGAGGTGTAATAACTGCGGGGAATTCTTCTCAGACCTCAGATGGAGCAGCTTTTACATTGGTAGTTAGTGAGGCAATAGTAAAAAAATTAAATTTAACCCCAATTGCTAGATTAGCAGCATGTTCTGTTGGTGGAGTTGAACCTTTGTATATGGGAATTGGTCCATGTGTAGCGATACCTAAAGCTATAAAACAAGCTGGATTGAAACTTTCTGATATTGAACAAACGGAATTAAATGAAGCTTTTGCCGCACAAGCTCTAGCTGTAATCCAAGAAGCTAAACTTGATCCTGAGACAGTAAATGTAAATGGTGGAGCCCTAGCTTTGGGACATCCCTTAGGATGCACTGGAGCTAAGCTAAGTATCCAGCTTATGGAGGAGATGAAACTGAGAAACCAACGCTATGGAATGGTTACTGCCTGTGTTGGTGGTGGACAGGGAATTGCAGGAATTTTTGAGCGCTTGTAGTGTGAATCATTCAAATTCATTTTTAGGTAAACGCGACGAACAAAAACTAAAGGTTCGAGAGCGACTTATGAAAGAAGGTTTAGCCCTATTTTCTTCAAGTGGATTTGAAAAAACTACAGTAGCTCATATCGTTGAAAAAAGTGAAATTGCTAGAGGTACATTTTACAATTACTTCCCCGATACACAAAAACTTTTTGATGCCCTCATTGAAGAGCTTAATCAAAATATTAAAGCGGCGATTCAACAAACAAGAAGAGATAGTAAAAATGTATACGATTACCTTTATGGAACCTTTAAAAACTATTTTGAATTGATTGGAACCCCAGAGATGATTCAATTCCATATTTTAAACCAGGCATACATTCGTCAAAGTTCATATCAAAGTAATGTTATAAAAACTATTGTTAGGAACTTAAATAGAGACCTTAAGTCCGATTTTAAAATTAAGGCTTTTACTGAGAAGTATGAATTTCTTTTGTTGAGCTTTATGTTAGTGGGATCTCCACCTGAGCTTTTTTTGGCAACACATACAACAAACATTAACTTTAGTAATAATCAATTGGCAACCTTCTTAGCCAAACTATTTCATAAGGTGTTAATGGAGTAATTTTCTATACTTTTTTAACTACATATGTTACTATCCCCCAAATCAAAAGTTCATCACCTTCAGTTACTTTAATGGGTTTATAGTTTTTGTTTTCGGACATTAGATATACACAATCTACATCTACTTTTAATCGTTTTACAGTGAATGATCCATCGATAAAGCATACTGCTATCTTATCATCTTGTGGCTCTAAACTACGATCTATTACTAAAAGATCACCATCATCTAATCCTGCCCCCTGCATAGACTCACCAGAGACTCTTGCATAAAAGGTAGCTTCTTCGTTACGTACTACTTCTTGATCAATACTAATTCGTAGTTCTTTAAAGTCATCAGCGGGCGATGGAAAACCAGCCGAAACTCCTTCTTGGGCCATGTGGATTTGTTTTCTTACATCATGATTAGGATTAAAGAAGATTAATTTTTCATCTTGCATAGATTTTATTTTACGGTAATAATATCTTTAAGTTCTGTGGTAAATCGACTGGAAAGGTGTTGTTGTTTCATTTTCCAAGTACGTTTTAAATCCTGATTAGCTAGTTTTATCCGATAAGGCCCAAATCGTTTATGAATTTGGTCCAGACTTTTCATTAGAGCAATATGCTTTTCATTATTGTTTTGAAAAAGGCTCAACTGACTCTTATCTGTAGGAGATAGCCCCATAATCATCACTCCAGCTTTTTTATAAGCGATGTTTTCCTTAAAAATTTTGCGTAGCCCTAAAATAGCATACCTACTAAGTATGATAGTGGAATTGGTTGCATATGGAAGTGTTAACACACAACTATTTCGGTAACAAGACGTATTTTTTTTATGTGGGTCACTACGAACAAAAACTAAGATTGCTTTACAACTGCTTTTTTGCTTTCTCATTTTCTCAGCACAACTGCTAGCAAAAGTTGAAATACGTTCTTCCAGATCTGAAAAAGAAGTAAGGGTGCCTTCGAAACTACGGGTAGTAGCAATCCCTTTTTTTGGAACTTGTACTTCTTCTAATTGTATGGATGCTATTCCTTGTAGGTCCTTTTTAAGTCGTAGACCCAAGACGCTCATTTGTTTTCGAACCCACTTATCGGGAAGAAGACTAAATTGCCAAGCGTTTGTAACCCCTATGGCTTCAAGTTTTTGAAGATTTTTACGCCCTACACCCCATACATCAGATATAGCTGCCCATTTAAGTGCTTTGATTCTCTTCTCTTCAGTATCAATACAATAAATGCCTTCAGTTTTTAAAGCAAATTTTTTAGCAATTTTATTAGCAATTTTTGCTAAGGCTTTACTGGGAGCTATTCCTATTGAAACTGGAATTCCTGTCCATTTTTTGATATGCTTTCGCATTTTTTGACCCTCCTTTTCTAGGTCAAAAAGATCAAATCCTTCGAATTTTAAAAATGCCTCATCGATACTATATATTTCGACATTTGGCGTGTATTTTTCTAATATAGACATTACTCGACTACTCATGTCACCGTAGAGGGGATAGTTAGAAGAAAAAACTTTAATTTTTTGATGTTTAAATTGTTTCTGGTATTTGAAAGCAGGTGCTCCCATTGGAATACCTAAGATTTTTGCTTCATTACTACGTGCAATAACACAACCATCATTATTTGATAGGATTACTACAGGCTTTCCTTTCCATTGAGGCTGAAAAACCCGTTCACAAGAAGCATAAAAATTATTACAATCTACAAGTGCAAACATGAGGAAAAGATATTAAATAGTTGCCTTTTAAAAAGCAGGTTTTTAAAAAAAGTTGTTCACTATTTCATTTTCTTTTCTCAAAAGAAATTCACCTAAAATAGATACTATTTTTATAGAAATGAAGAGGCACTTAATGCAAAAGTTGTAATTTTGAAATTAAGATTTAGAGCTGAACTAACTGCATGGACAATTATTCATTTTTAAACACTGCCCATACGGCATATTTTGCTGAACTATACGATCAGTATCTGAAGCATCCTGACAGTGTAGAGCCTAGCTGGAGAACATTCTTTCAAGGCTTTGACTTTGGATTAGAGAGCAATGGTGTTGGCAGTTTTGAAGATGTAGCAGAAAAGTCTGAAGGGATCCCAGAACATCTACAAAGGGAGTTTCGTGTAGTTAAGTTAATTGATGGATACCGTTCAAGAGGACATTTATTTACAAAAACAAATCCAGTTCGAGACCGAAGAAAATACTCCCCTACTTTAGACATTGAAAATTTTGGCTTAAGTCAAACTGATTTGAAAACTGTTTTCAATGCTGGGGATATTATGGGAATAGGGCCAAGTTCTTTAGAGAAAATTGTTGAGCATTTAAAACGTATTTACTGTTATTCAATTGGAGTAGAGTATATGTATATCCGAAATCCAGAAAAATTAAATTGGATTCAAAACCGGTTGAATATAAATGATAATCACCCTACATTTTCAGAGGATCAAAAAAAACATATCCTTAAAAAGTTAAATCAGGCTGTTAGTTTTGAAAACTTTCTTCACACCAAGTACGTGGGTCAAAAGCGCTTTTCTTTGGAGGGAGGTGAGTCTTTGATACCGGCTTTAGATGCTGTTATAGAATCTGCTGCAAATAAGGGGGTACAGGAGTTTGTTATGGGAATGGCACATAGAGGTCGACTGAATACTTTGGCTAATATATTTGGCAAGTCGACACAAGATATATTTAACGAGTTTGATGGAAAGGATTATGAAGAAGTTGTTTTTGATGGCGATGTAAAATATCATTTGGGTTGGACCTCACAAAGAATTACCGATGCTGGAAAGCAAATAAATATGAATATAGCACCTAACCCTTCTCACCTTGAGACTGTAGGGGCTGTAGTAGAGGGAATTACTCGTGCAAAACTTGAAAATAAATTTAAAGGCGACACAAATAAAGTACTTCCAATAATTGTCCATGGAGATGCTGCCATTGCTGGACAAGGACTTCCTTACGAAATTGTACAAATGGCAAAATTAAAAGGCTATGCTACTGGAGGAACAATCCATATTGTAGTGAATAACCAAATTGGATTTACAACAAATTACTTAGATGCTCGCTCAAGTACATACTGTACTGATGTGGCAAAAGTAACTTTATCTCCTGTACTTCATGTTAATGCAGATGATGCTGAAGCTGTGGTACATGCTACGCTTTTTGCTCTTGATTTTCGTATGCGTTTTGGTCAGGACGTATTTATTGATTTATTAGGTTATAGAAAATATGGACATAATGAGGGAGACGAACCACGTTTTACTCAACCAAAACTATACAAGGCTATAGCTAAGCATAACAATCCTAGAGATATTTATGCACATGAGTTAATTGCTGAAGGAATAATTGATGATCAATATGTAAAAAAATTAGAAAAAGAATTCAAATCAGACCTAGAGGATAAATTAAAAGGTTCTAAGAAAATAGAAAATACAGTTATTACTCCATTTATGAAAGACGAGTGGAAATCTTTTAATAGGGTAGAAGAATCTGAAATGTTAAAGATCGTCAATACTTCAGTTTCTAAAGAGTTGTTAGATAGCGCAGCAAAAGGAATTACTGAATTACCCGAGGAGCATAATTTTTTACGAAAAACAAAACGTCTAATTTCAGATAGAAAAGCAATGTATTTTGATCGAGATAAATTAGATTGGGCCATGGGAGAACTTCTTGCATACGGAACCCTATTGCAAGAAGGTTTCAATGTTCGTCTTTCAGGTCAAGATGTTGAACGTGGAACCTTTTCTCACAGACACGCTGTAATTAAATCCGAAAATTCAGAAAATGAGATCGTTTTGCTCAACAATATAAATCCAAAAAAACAAGGCACATTTAGTGTTTTTAACTCTCTATTATCCGAATATGGTGTATTAGGATTTGATTACGGTTATGCAATGGCGAGTCCAAATACTTTGACATTATGGGAAGCTCAATTTGGAGATTTTTCTAATGGCGCACAAATTATGTTGGATCAATACATTTCCTCAGCTGAGGATAAATGGAAAATCCAAAATGGAATAGTTTTACTTCTCCCTCACGGTTATGAGGGACAAGGAGCTGAGCACTCCTCAGCAAGGATGGAGCGATATCTACAGTTATGTGCCAAAGACAATATGTTTGTTGCAAATTGTACAAATCCAGCTAACATGTTTCATCTTCTGCGGAGACAAATGAAGACAAATTACCGAAAGCCACTTATTATTTTTACCCCTAAAAGTTTACTTCGTCATCCAATGGCTGTTTCTTCAAAAATTGAATTTACCAAAGGAAATTTTCAGGCCTTAATTGAAGATACACTTGTTACCGAAATGAATGCAAAAACACTTGTTTTTTGTTCAGGTAAATTTTATTACGATTTATTTAAAGCTCGAGAAGAAAAAGGTAGAATGGATGTAGCCATAGTTAGGCTAGAACAATTGTTTCCTCTACCAATAAAAGAAATGGAAATGTTATTAGAAAAATATAATAGAACGAAAGATATTGTATGGGCGCAAGAGGAACCCAGAAATATGGGAGCTTGGAGTTTTTTATTATTACAAATGCCAAAAGCCCAGACTTTTCGTCCTGCCTCAAGAAGATACTATGGATCTCCAGCGGCAGGAAGTGCAGTTCGATTTCAACGAAGACATAAACAAGTAATTGATTACGTTTTTGATCCAAAACAAGATAATTTTAGAAAGAAACCAAATAAATAGAACATGATTTTAGAAATGAAGGTGCCTTCTCCAGGAGAATCCATTAGCGAAGTAGAAATAGCTCAGTGGTTAGTTTCAGATGGAGATTACGTCAAAAAAGATCAAGCAATTGCAGAAGTAGATTCTGATAAGGCAACTCTTGAACTTCCCGCTGAGGTCAGTGGTGTAATTACTTTAAAAGCTGAGGAGGGTGACGCAGTTCAAGTTGGTGCTATTGTTTGTCTAATAGATACAGAAGGTAAAATGGAAACTTCTCAAGTAAAAGATAATGTTAAAGCAAAACCTAAAAGTGAAATCCCGGAAAAAATTCCTGAGGTTCAACAGGTTGAAAAAAACTATGCTTCACAATTTCCTTCACCAGCTGCAAAAAAGATTATGAACGAAAAAGGAATTTCATCCAATCAAATTAAGGGATCGGGAAGAGGAGGGAGAATAACTAAAGAAGATGTTATAAAAGCAGTACCATCAATGGGAACTCAGCCAGATTGGGGTGAGCGAAGTCAAAATCGATCTAAGCTCTCTATGCTAAGAAGAAAAGTAGCTGAACGTTTAGTAGATGCAAAAAATGAAACTGCAATGTTGACCACTTTCAATGAGGTTGACATGTCAGAAGTTTTTAAAGTACGTAATAAATTTAAAGATGGATTTTTAAAAAAACATAATATAAAACTTGGTTTTATGAGCTTTTTTACCAAAGCTGTGGTCAGATCATTGAAGCTTTACCCTGATGTTAATTCAATGATGGATGGAGACTATAAAATATCATATGATTATTGTGATATAAGCGTAGCAGTTTCTGGCCCTAAAGGTCTAATGGTTCCTGTAGTTCGAAATGCTGAAATATTAAGTTTTAGTGGAATAGAAAAAGAGATAGGTCGTCTGGCAATTAAAGCACGTGACGGAATGATCACAGTAGATGATATGACTGGAGGTACTTTTACCATTTCCAATGGAGGTGTATTTGGATCTATGTTGTCAACACCAATAATTAATCCTCCTCAGTCAGGAATTTTGGGAATGCATAACATTATTCAGAGGCCAGTTGCTATTAACGGTAAAGTTGAAATTCGCCCAATGATGTATCTGGCGCTCTCTTATGACCACAGAATTATTGATGGTAAAGAGTCGGTTGGTTTTTTAGTTTCAATTAAAGAAGCTTTAGAGGATCCTGTTGAACTTCTGATGGATAATAATTCTAAACAGGCTTTCGAGTTATAAAAATAATTTTTGTTGAGAATAATCAATGACAGCTTTATTTTTTTTTAGAAAATCAGAGCCTATTATACCGTC
>CABYBK010000054.1 GCA_902517245.1 uncultured Bacteroidota bacterium
TTTTAATTGGATTTTTTTTGCAAGATTTAAGATTTCTTTCCCTTTGGCTTTCCCATGATTAACAAGAACCAATGCTTGGTTTTTATGGACACCAGCATCACCATTACGAATACCTTTAAATCCCAATTGGTCTATTAGCCAAGCGGCAGGGACTTTAACATTTTTGTCATAACTAGGGTAGGAAGGGAGTTCAGGATAAGTTTGTTTAAGTAGTTTATAATGAGCTATAGAAATTAAAGGATTTTTAAAAAAACTACCACAGTTGCCTATTTTTTTTGGATTTGGGAGTTTGGATTCGCGAATTGCTATTACCGCTTTTGCAACCTCTCTGATATCAGGAAGGTAGTTTTGCTCAAATTGGGTTTTTATCAAACCGTAATCAATTTTTATTTGGTGTGGAAATTTTTGAAGTTCAAAACATACTGATGTAATAATATATTTTCTTTTTTGATGAGTTTTAAAAACGGATGATCTGTAATTGAATTCACAATCTTTTTTTTCAATTAATTCTTCCTCAAGTGTATCGATGTTAAAAGCTTTACAGGATTTAAAAACTGAAGACAATTCAACTCCATAAGCTCCAATATTTTGAATTGGGGCTGCTCCCACGCTTCCGGGAATAAGAGCTAAATTTTCAACACCACCATAATTATTATCCAAGCACCACAACACAAATTCATGCCAGTTTTCTCCTGCTTGTACTTCAACGGTCACAGTTTTTGAGGTTTCATGTAAAACTTCTATTCCTTTGTTGTCGATAAGTAGGGTGAGTCCTTTGAAGTCTTCCGTAAAAAGAATATTACTTCCACCTCCTAAAACATTAAATGGGAGATTTTTATTTCTTTCTAGAATTTCTTTGAGCTCAAAGGTGTCAAATACTTTGTAAAAGTATTTTGTTTGGACTTCAATCCCAAAAGTGTTGTAGGGCTTTAAAGAAAAGTTCTCTTTAAATTCGGGCATTTTTCAATTTACAAATTTCTTGTAGGCTTCCAATGCTTTTTCTAAAATAGTTGCTGCTAAAATAAGTTTTTTCTGATCTAAAATAAATGCTATCCTAACCTCATTAAGTCCGACATTAGGTGACGAGTAAAAGCCTTTTGCGGGAGCTAACATTACAGTTTGGTTGTTTAGATTAAAGTCTGTCAATAAAAATCTTGAAAAGTCTTCAGCGTCTTTTACAGGTAATTTAACTATGCAGTAAAAGGCCCCCATAGGTTTTGAAACTTCAACATGAGGGATTTGTTCCAATTGTTTGATGAGGGTGTTTCTTCTGGCGGTATATTCACTAATTACTCCCTCTAAATAGCTTTTTGGAGCAGAAAGTGCCGCTTCACTTGCCAATAATGCATAGGTTGGGGGTGAAAGCCGAAGGTGAGCAAATTTCAATACGTTTTTAATAAATGCATTATTTTTAGAAACTATTGAACCAACACGAGCACCACACATGCTATATCTTTTAGACACAGAGTCAATCATCACTGTGTGCTCACTAAACCTTTGATTACTCAAAACAGAATAATGGGGTTCGCCACCATGAATAAACTCTCTATAAACTTCATCAACAATTAAGAAAATATCATGTTTTAAGGCAAGTTCACATAAAGTATCAATTTCTTTTTTACTGTAAACATAACCTGTTGGATTACTGGGGTTGCATAATAGAATAGCTTTAGTTTTTGGTGTAATCTTTTCATTAATATTCTCCATTGCTGGAAGCTGGAATTGAGAGTTAAATTTAGAGATTACGGGTACAACACGAATACTTGAAGCACTAGCAAAACCATTATAATTTGCATAAAATGGTTCAGGAATAATAATCTCATCGTTTGCATCACAAATCACATTTAGTGCAAATGTCAATGCTTCACTTGCACCTGTAGTCACTATAATATCATCCAAAGTAATATTTATATTATGTTTACTATAGTAACCGACTAGTTTTTCCCTGTAAGATAAACTTCCCTGCGAAGAGCCATATGGTAATAAATTTAAATTTGAGCTTGTGACAGCCTCGATGGCTTCTTTGGGTGCTGCAATATCTGGTTGTCCAATGTTAAGATGAAGTACTTCTACTCCTTTTTCTTTAGCTTTATCAGAAAATTTAACAAGTTTTCTGATTGGTGAGGTTGGAAGGTTAATTCCTTTTTTTGATAGTAGAGGCATGATTTAATTAAAGATGCAAAAATAACAGTTTTTTTTTACCATCAACCACAATTTTAAATCACAAAAATACAATAGGTTACTTAGAAAGATCCTTAGAAGTTTTATTGGATTGGGAGTACAGAACCTTTAAGTTTTAATTCAACAATTTGATTATTTTTTTGATTAGTATATACTTTGATTGTTTTTCTAAAAGGCCCTACTCTTTTAGTGTCATAACGAACAATAATCTCACCGGATTTACCAGGACCAATTGGAGCGTCAGGCTTTTTTGGAATAGTACATCCGCAACTAGATTGAACGTTAGTAATAATTAATTCTTCATTTCCGATATTTTTAAAATTAAAAATACGCTCTCCATCGCTTCCATTTTCTATTATTCCATAGTCAATGACGGTGCTCTTGAATTCTATTTGTGGAGACGTTTTTTGAGCATAGATCGAAAGGCTAAAAATGAAAAAAAAATATAGGTATTTCGTTGTTTTCATAAAAAAGATTTAGTTAAAAAAATAAATTTTTTCTTTATTAAAGAGTCATTATGTTTATAACATTAGTGTTCCTACTTTTGTAAAACAAATCTAGAGTAAAAATTTCACATGGAAATACCTTCCAAATTTGATGCAAAGAAAATAGAGGATAAGTGGTATGCCTTTTGGCAGGAAAAAAATTTTTTCAAATCTATACCTGACAAGCGAGAGCCATATACCATAGTTATACCACCTCCAAACGTTACGGGTGTATTGCACATGGGGCACATGTTGAACAATTCTCTTCAAGATATAATTATTCGCCGTGCAAGAATGAGAGGTTATAATGTTTGTTGGGTGCCAGGAACTGATCATGCTTCTATTGCTACAGAAGCAAAAGTAGTTGATAAATTAAAATCTGAAGGAATCCAGAAAAGCGATTTGACTCGAGAAGAATTTATGAATCATGCATGGGATTGGACAGAAGAATTTGGAGGAGTAATTTTGGAACAATTAAAAAAATTAGGCTGCAGTTGCGACTGGGATCGTACAAAGTTTACTTTGGATCCCGAAATGACAGAGTCCGTGCTTCAGGTTTTTGAGAAGCTTCATGATGAAGGATTAATTTATAAAGGATTTCGAATGGTAAATTGGGATCCAGAAGCTCAAACTACAGTTTCTGATGAAGAAGTGCTTTTTGAAGAAAAAAATGGAAATCTTTACCATATTGCTTACCAAGTTGTAGATAGTGATGAAAAAATAATCGTAGCCACAACACGACCAGAAACCTTATTAGGAGACACAGCAGTTTGCATTCATCCTGAAGATGATCGTTATTCACACTTAAAAGGAAAAAAAGTTTACGTCCCATTAATAAATCGTGAAATTCCCATCATAGAGGACGATTATGTCGCAATGGATTTTGGAACTGGCTGTTTAAAGGTTACACCTGCACATGATTTTAATGATAAACTTTTAGGTGAAAAGCACCAACTTGAAGTTATTGACATCTTCAATCCAGATGGAACTATAAATAAAAATGGTGGAGCATATAAAGACTTAGATCGTTTCAAAGCGAGAAAGATTATTGCTTTCGATTTAGAGTCTCAGCAGTTTTTAATCAAAACAGAGCCCCATGTACATAAAGTTGGGGTGTCTGAGAGAACAAAGGTCGTTGTGGAACCTCGTTTATCTGATCAGTGGTTCCTAAAAATGAAAGAACTTGCTAGGCCTGCAATAGATGGGGTTCTAAATTCAAATGATATAGAACTGTTACCTGAAAAATTTAAAAGCACCTACCGTCATTGGATGGAGAATATTCGTGATTGGAATATTTCCAGGCAACTTTGGTGGGGTCAAAGAATTCCAGCTTATTATTATGGAAATAGCAGGGAAGATTATGTGGTTGCTTTAGATGAAAATAAGGCATTGGAAAAAGCTAAGATAAAAAGTGGAAATGTTAATTTAACTTTAGATGATATTTATCAAGACGAAGATGTTTTAGATACTTGGTTTTCATCATGGTTATGGCCTATTTCTGTTTTCGATGGTATTCGAAATCCAGAAAATAAAGAAATACAGTACTATTATCCAACTCAAGATTTAGTTACAGGGCCCGATATTTTGTTTTTTTGGGTAGCCCGTATGATTATGTCTGGGTATTCCCTCAGAGGCGAAAAGCCTTTTTCTAATGTATATCTTACTGGTCTAGTAAGAGATAAAAAGGGGAGAAAAATGTCTAAACAATTGGGAAATTCTCCTGATGCATTAAAGCTTATTGAGGACTACGGTGCTGATGCAGTTAGAGTTGGACTAATGCTTAGTTCCGCTGCAGGTAATGATTTGCTTTTTGATGAGTCTTTGTGCCAGCAAGGAAAAAACTTTGCTAATAAAATTTGGAATGCTTACCGTTTGATAGAGGGCTGGGAAATTGAAGAAAGTTTAAGGGCACCAAAAGTAGCTACCGAAGCGATTGAGTGGTATGAAAACAATTTTGAAAAAACACTTACTTGGGTCGACGAAAACTTTGAAAAATATAGAATTTCTGACTCTTTAATGTCTATATATAAACTTGTGTGGGAGGATTTTTGTTCATGGCTATTAGAACTTATAAAACCTGAATATGGTCAACCAATTGATCACCAAACCTATAATAAAGTGATCATTTTATTTGAGAAAAACTTAAGAATTCTCCACCCGTTTATGCCTTTCTTAACTGAAGAACTTTGGCATTTTATTACCAATCGAAAATCAGATGAGGCACTTACAGTTTCTGCGTGGCCTGAAGCTCAAAAATTTAATGAAAAATTCATTAATGATTTTGAATTGGTTCAACAAATTATTGGGGGTATAAGAAATTTTAGAAACGAAAAAAATATTTCACATAAAGAACAGATAACAATTCATATTAATACAGATAAGAAAAAAATCAGCTTTGAATCTGCTATATTAAAATTGGGAGGAATATCAGAGATTAATTATTCCATTCCTCCCAAAGATTTTGTTGGAGGAAGTTTTAGAATTAATAATTTAGAATTTTTTATTCCGACCACTATAATAGAAGATCCGGAATCAGAGAAGCAAAAATTAATTCATGAACTTAATTATACTAAAGGATTTTTAGAATCGGTCGAAAAGAAACTTTCAAATGAACGTTTCGTTGCAAATGCACCAAAAAAAGTTATTGATTTAGAGCAAAAAAAGGCATCAGATGCCAGAGAAAAAATTTCCCTGATTGAAAAGAATCTTGAATCGTTTTAAGCAAGATGAGCGATTTTTTGAACTCCTCCTTTTACAGTATCATTTACTTTTACATCGATAGTTGTCCCTATAGGTAAAAAGAGGTCTACTCGAGATCCGAATTTAATGAACCCAGCATCTTCTCCTTGTACAACCTTTTTACCTATCTCAGCATAATTAACTATTCTGCGTGCAACTGCTCCTGCTATTTGACGATATAGTATTTCCCCGAATTTGTCATTTTCAATTACAACTGTAGTTCTTTCATTAAGTTCTGAAGATTTTGGATGCCAAGCTACTAAATATTTTCCAGGGTGATATTTGCTAAACTTGACAAAACCACCCATTGTATAACGAGTAACATGAACATTTAAAGGAGACATAAAAATAGATATTTGAAGACGCCTATCTTTAAAATATTCTTTTTCAAAAACTTCTTCTACAATCACAACTTTTCCATCAACTGGAGCAATTAGGTGTTTATCATTTATTGGAGTAATTCGTTTTGGATTTCTAAAAAACTGTAGAATTAAAATTAATAAAATTACCATTGTGACTTGAACTATCATTCTTAACCATTCTAAGGAAATTTTGTACTCAGCCAAAACTGCAATTACTGCAACAAGAATAAATGATGTGATAATAATTTGATATCCCTCTTTATGAAACATAGTTGACTAGCATTAAAAATAAATAAGCAAATGGAGCCGTAAATAGCACGCTATCCATACGATCGTAAAACCCCCCGTGACCTGGAATTAATGAACCACTATCTTTAACTTTTGCTTGGCGTTTAAATTTTGATTGAATTAAATCACCTACAGAAGAAGTTATTGTTGTAATTATTGCCAAAATAGGGAAAGTCCAATATGGGTATGCTGGATGATAAGGAATTAAAATAAAGCTGACCAAAAAGCATATCAGTGCACCTCCCCAAAATCCTTCCCAGGTTTTTTTTGGCGAGATATCTGGGAATAAAAGTCTTTTGCCTAAACTTTTTCCAAAGAGATATGCAAAACTATTGTTAATCCAAATAAGAAGATACATGCTTATTGAAACACCATTTTTAAATGATGAGTCAAGAGAAGAAGTAGCAATAATAAAATAACCAGATGCCACTATATAAAAAATTGTTAATCCACTTTTCTGTAAAGGTAAAGGATTTATTTTTTTATTCTTAAATAAGAAATAGCTCAGTAAAAAATTTAATCCAATACAAGCTATTATTAAGCTTAAGTGTAAATAAGAATTTAAATTTTGATAGAAAAATTGATACACTATGACTCCAAATAAAATAAATGGAACAGGACTTTTATATTGTATTAATTTCTGGAATTCATAAAGAGCTAAAGAGGAAAAAATAAACACAACTACAATGAAAAAAAAATCTGAAATAAGAGCTGCTGAAATGATTAGAGCCGCATAGAGAAATCCAGATATGCTCCTTATAATCAATTCTTTCATAGGTTTAATAATCTTCTAGCAACAAATATATGTTTTTTGAGCTAGTCTGCTGGGTTTGATTTTTTTTATCATTTGCATCTTCTCTTTTGATGTTTAAAGTGGTTATGTTGGTAGGAATGGTATCGGAGTATTTGTTTTTTAATTTAGTCATTCCTTGACTTACATCTCTTGTGATCTGACTAACATCTGCAGATACAATTATAGTTTTTGGGAGTGCTTTTATTTTGAAGTGATTAATTTGATTATTACTTAATAATATTTTCCCAGTATTACTTATTAAAAACTCACATTGAATTAAGATTGCTTTAAAATGATCTAATTTTCCTGTTGATTGATTAATACAATCAATTTTAAATCGTTGTGCGAGTTTTTGGTTAAGAGAGATTATTTCGCTTTGCTCCCAGTTGTTTTCCTTACAAATTTCTTTGAAATTTTTTAAGACGAGATTCGAAGTATCATTATAAAGAAAAAACCCGCCCTGGGCCGTAAATCTTTCTGCAAAGGCAATGTCTAAAGGGCCTTCAGTCTCAGGAAAGTAAGGGCTTTTTTCTGGCTTTGATACCTGTTTTTTTCCAAAAA
>CABYBK010000055.1 GCA_902517245.1 uncultured Bacteroidota bacterium
GTCTTGGAGATGATTGGCCAATTAGCTACAACGATGTAAAACCTTATTATGATAAAGTTGACAAGTTAATTGGTGTAACAGGAACTAAAGAAAATATATACAACGAACCGGATGGTTTTTTTCTTCCTCCAGCCAAACCAAGACTTCATGAACTTTATTACAAAAAGGGCGCAGAAAAAGCTGGTGTGAAAGTAATCCCTTCTAGGCTTTCAATTTTAACAAAAAGAATAAACAATGAACGAGGAGTTTGCTACTATTGTGGTCAATGTGGCAGATCTTGTGGGGTTTATGCAGATTTTTCTGCGAGCTCTTGCCTAGTTTTTCCAGCTCAAAGAAGTTCACAAGGAAGATTAGACCTATATGTAAATAGCATGGTAAGGGAAATATCTGTTGATAATGATGGAAAAGCGAATGGAATTATTTACATCAATAAAGAGGATAATAAAGAGTACAAAATAAATGCAAAAGTTGTTGTTTTAGCTGCATCAGCATGCGAGAGCGCAAGAATACTGTTAAACTCTAAAAGTAAATATCATGAAAACGGTATTGGAAATAGTTCCAATATGGTTGGAAAATATCTTCATGACTCCACAGGGACTAACAACATGGCTTTTATACCAGATTTAATGAATAGAAAAACATATAATGAAGATGGAATGGGAAATATGCACCTTTACACTCCTTGGTGGCTTGATAACAAAAATCTAGATTTTCCAAGAGGCTATCACATTGAGGTTTGGGGTGGACTTGGAGCTCCTGCTTATGGTTTTGGTTTTAATTATAATAGTTTAAATAAATATTTCGGTATTGAAATAGGTGGTTATGGGGACCGGGTGCGTGAAGAAGTTAAAAAGTATTATGGATCAACAATTGGTTTCTCCACCAGAGGTGAAGCAGTTCCTAGTAAAAACAACTATTGTGAAATAGATCCTGAAAAGAAAGATAAATATGGAATACCCGTTTTGAGATTTAATTATAAGTGGTCTGACTATGAACGGAAACAGGCTAAACATATGAATGAAACAGTCAAAAAAATAGTTCATAATATTGGAGGTCATATGCTTTGGGAAAATAAAGGCCCAGAACATGGTCTACTAACGCCTGGTGAAGTAATACACGAAGTTGGGACCACAAGAATGGGAAATGATCCTAATACAAGCGTTGTAAATAAATATGAACAACTACATGATTCTAAAAACGTTTTTATTGTAGATGGTGGTCCATTTGTATCTCAAGCAGATAAAAACCCAACATGGACAATTATGGCACTTTCGTGGAGAACTTCAGAATATATAGTTGATCAATTAAAAAAGCAAAATATTTAGGTATGAATAGAAGAGATAGTATAAAAACTATAGCCATTAGTGCCTTAGCAAGTGGTCTTGTTTTAGAAGGTTGTATCCAAGGAGAAAAAGAAGTTATTTATAAAAATGTTTGGAAATATAAATACGGAAGAACTCCTGAAGAATTAAAAAGAGATCTCGAACTGCTAAATCAAGTTTTCTTTTCAAAGAATGAGCTTAACACAATTCGAGTATTAGCTCATCTTATTGTCCCTCCAACCAAAGAAGGAGATATTGACAAGGCAGAAGTCCCAGAGTTTATTGAGTTTATTGTAAAAGATACGCCGTCTTATCAAAAAACATTGAGAGAAGGTCTTATTTGGCTTGATGAAACTTCAATAGAAAATTTTGGGAGGAACTTTATTGATTGTGAGATTAAGGATCAAAAATCAATTTTAGATAAAATTGCTTTTGCCAAAAACGAAAAAAGTAAAGAGGAAATCTTTTTTTCAAATATTAGGAATTTGGTAATTACAGGGTACTTCTCTTCAGAAGTCGGTATTAGTGACCTGGGGTACAAAGGAAATCAACCAAATATGTGGGATGGTGTTCCAGATGATGTCATGCAGGCACATGGTTTTTCATATGAAAAGGATTGGAAGTATGATTTCGTAAATCCAATGACTAGAAATGATATTGCTCAGTGGGACGAGAATGGAGACTTAATAACTTAATTAAATAAGAATTTGACAAAACATCCTATGGACAAATATATCTTAGCAATTGATGCTGGAACAACTAGTTCAAGAGCAATAATTTTTGACAGACAAGGCCAGTCGATCGGTGTTTCACAGCACGAGTTTACTCAATATTTCCCAAACGAGAGTTGGGTAGAGCATGACGCAATTGAAATTTGGGAGACACAATTATTAGCAATTAAAGAAGTACTAGAAAAAAATAGTATAAGTGCCTCTCAGATTGATTCAATGGGTATTACAAACCAAAGAGAAACTACCATACTTTGGAATAGAAAAACAGGAATTCCAGTACATAAAGCAATTGTTTGGCAAGACCGAAGAACGGCTAATATCTGTAAAGATTTAGAAAAAGAGGGAAAAGCCAATTTATTTTACCAAAAAACTGGTCTTTTACTTGATGCCTACTTCTCAGGAACTAAAATCAAATGGATTCTTGACAATGATCCTGAACTAAGAAAACAAGCTGATAATGGGGAGCTTGCATTTGGAACTGTAGACAGTTGGTTGATATGGAAACTTACAGAAGGTGAAATCCATGTTACTGATGTTACAAATGCAAGTCGGACTTTACTCTTTAACATACACACATTAGAATGGGATCAAGAGCTGTTAGAAGCTTTAGATATTCCAAAAGCAATATTACCTAAAGTTGTATCATGTTCTGAAAAAGTAGGAATTACATCTCAATCATATTTTAACTTTTCAATTCCTATCTGTGGTATTGCAGGAGATCAACAATCAGCTTTATTTGGTCAAATGTGTATTGAAACTGGTGATGTTAAAAATACCTATGGAACAGGATGCTTTTGTATCATGAATACTGGGACTAAACCCGTTCAATCTAAAAATAAAATGTTAACCACTATTGGCTATCAAATTAATGGAAAAGTAAATTATGCTTTAGAGGGCAGTGTTTTTATTGCTGGTGCTGCTGTTCAGTGGTTACGTGACCAGTTACAGATTATCTCTTCTGCGCCTGAAATAGAATCTTTAGCGGAAACAGTCGAAAACAATGGTGGTGTTACTTTTATTCCTGCAATGGCTGGTTTAGGAGCTCCTTATTGGGATCCTCTTGCAACGGCTTCAATTATTGGTATAACAAGGGGAACACAAAAAGGTCATATTGCAAGAGCAACCCTTGAGGCTATTGCAATGCGAACTAAAGAGATAGTTACTGCGATGCAAAAGGATGCAGATATTACTTTCAAGTCACTAAAAGTTGATGGAGGTGGGAGTACGAATAACCTTCTGATGCAAATTCAATCAAATTTACTTTATGCGAAAGTAATAAGACCAAAAACAACAGAAACAACAGCTTTAGGTGCTGCTTATTTTGCTGGGCTTGCAAGTGGATATTGGTCATCTATAGATAGTATAAAAAACATTTGGAAAGTAGATAGAGAATTTAATCCTGAAAAAAATCAAGAAAATCAAAAAATCATTGATAATTGGGAACGACGTATAAAACAAGTCCTTAATTACAATAAAGATGAATAGAACTTCTAATCTTGAGGAAATAAAACTAAATCAAGACTGGGATATAGCAATCATAGGTGGTGGATCTTCTGGTTTAGGAATTGCGATTGATGCCGCAAACAGAGGGTTCAAGACTGTTTTATTTGAAAAAAATGACTTTGCAAAAGGGACATCATCTAGAAGTACAAAACTAGTACATGGTGGAGTTAGATATTTACAGAATGGTGATATTTCATTAGTGATGGAAGCACTAAGAGAGAGAGGAATCATGAGAAAAAATGCACCTCATCTAGTTCGAGATTTGAGTTTTGTTATACCCTCATACGATTGGTGGAGTAGTCCATTTTATGGTTTAGGTTTAAAGGTATATGATATGATGGCTGGAAAACTTGGCTTAGGTCCCTCTACCCTATTAGATAAAAAGGAAACACTAAATCATATTCCAAACGTAAATAAAAAAGGATTACGTGGAGGCGTAATTTATCATGATGGTCAGTTTGATGATGCAAGAATGGCAATTAGCTTGATGTTAACAGCTGATAAAGAAGGGGCAACATTAGTCAACTATACTGATGTTTTAAATTTTACAAAGGAAAGTGACATTATTAATGGACTTAACGTAAAAGACACAATAAGTGGAGATATAATCCATGTTAATGCAAAAGTTGTTGTGAATGCTACGGGAGTTTTTTCAGACAGCATAATTGCCTTAGACCAACCTAGCGCAAAACCAATGATAAGGCCTTCCCAAGGTGTTCATATAGTCTTAGATAGAGAGTTTATCAAATCAACTCACGCCATAATGGTTCCACATACTTCTGATGGAAGGGTTTTGTTTGCAGTTCCATGGAATAAACATGTGATTGTAGGAACTACAGACACTCCAGTTGAAAATGCTTTGGAAGAACCGATTGCTCTGGAAAAAGAGATTGAATTTATCTTAGATAATGCAGGATCATATATGACAAAAAAGCCAAAAAGATCCGATGTAAAAAGTGTATTTGCTGGACTTAGGCCACTTGCTGCCAGCGAAAATAAAGAAGAAAGTACTAAAGAAATTTCCAGACATCATAAAATTACAGTAAGCACAAGTGGATTGGTTAGTATACTTGGGGGAAAATGGACAACATACAGAAAAATTGCTGAAGATACTGTTAATACTGTACAAATTGTAGGTGGACTTTCTGAGCGTAAATGTAATACTGAATCTCTTCCAATTTTTGGTTTTGATCCTTCATCGGATTGGAATCAACCACTTCATTGTTATGGAACTGAGGCTAATAAAATTCTTGCATTAGATAAAGAAAATGGAAATAAATCTCTTTCAGACAAGCTATACATAACAAAAAATCAAATACATTGGGGTATTAAAGAAGAAATGGCTTACAAATTAGAAGATATTCTTGCTCGAAGAACAAGGTGCTTGTTTTTAGATGCCTATGAAACTGGAAAAATTGCACCTAAAGTAGCTGAAATTATGGCTGAAGTTTTAAATAAAAATCAAGAATGGATCAATGGAGAATTAGAGCAATTTAAATTAATTATTAAAAATTATCAATTATGATATTAAATCCTTATTTAGCTGAATTTATTGGAACAGCAACTTTACTTTTATTTGGAGCAGGAGTAGTTGCTAATGTAAACCTAAAAAAAACTATAGCAGAAGATCAGACTCCATGGGTTTTAGTTACCGCAGCTTGGGGATTTGCTGTTTTTGTAAGTGTATTTATCACTTCTCAATCTAGTGGTGGGCACCTAAATCCGGCCGTGACTTTAGGACTAGCTATAGCAGGAAAGTTTTCATGGTCTTTAGTCCCAGGATATTTTGGAGCTCAACTTCTTGGAGCTATGTTTGGAAGCTGGTTGGCATATATCACTTATATCGATCATTACAGACTTACTAAAGACGAGGATGTAGTTAGAAGCACTTTCTGCACAGGTCCAGCAGTACGAAACCTAAAAAATAATTTTTTTAGTGAAGCGATTGGTACTTTTATGTTAGTATTTGGAGTTTTGTTTATTGTGGGACCAAATATTGAAATAAGTGGTGCAGAAATACAAAACTTTGGCTTAGGTTCCTTAGATGCTTTACCAGTTGGAATTTTAGTTTGGCTTATTGGAATTGCTCTAGGAGGTACAACTGGATATGCTATAAACCCTGCTAGAGACTTTGGTCCTCGTTTGGTTTATTCTTTTTTACCTAGAAAAAATAAAAATGCTGATTGGAGTTACAGCTGGATTCCAATTATAGGCCCAATGTTTGGAGGAGCTACTGCAGGAATATTTCATGTAATTTTAATTAGTTTTTAAAAATTTATTTTGACATAAAAAACCTGTATTAGCGTGCCTTTTGTATAAACTCCTAAAAATCAAGTTTGAGGCTACACAATTGATCAAGGATCTGTTCTAAGACAGCTTGCTTTTACAACTGAAACTCACCTCTCATAATTAAAAGCTCGTTGAGTTTATCAAAAAAATACTAATACAGGCATTAATTTAAAAATTTAATATGTTGACATGTGAATATCTATCATATCAATTAACTCCTCTATTTTGTCATCAGAAGAAGGGGATTTAAAAGGACTCTGGTTCTTAAACTTTTCTAATTGGGCTGCATATTGAAGGGAACACATGGCTAAAACATCTTGTTTATCTCTAACCGCATAATTCTTTTCAAGTTGCAAAATAGTAGCCTCAATTTTTTTAGCTGACAATCTAAGGGAAGCCTCCTGATCAGGTGAAACAGACAGAGGGTAAACTCTGTTTGCAATAGTTAATTTAATTTTTAATAGATCATTCATATAATCAATTCATTTCAGAAAGTTGGTTAATACAATCATTGACTTCTTTAATCAAACCATTTATTTTTGTTTTGGTCTGGGATTTGCCTTCATTACTACCTAGTAAATTATTTGCAATTTTAAGAGATTTATTTTCCTTTTGCAAAAGCATAATCTTATCCTCTAAAGACTTATTTTTTTCTAATAGAATCAGTTGTGATTCTTCTTGTTTAATTAATATAAGATGATTTTCTTTCAACTTATTTAATAATCCAATAATCTTTTCTTCTAAAACTTCTATTAACGAAGGTTTCTTATTCATTTGTAAATTAATACAGTTTAATATTGGTAAAGTTATTGAATCTTTTGTCAATATAAACTTCTTAAATGATTGTTTTAAATTTTAATCGCCCATAAAAATTTGCGTTGAAGCTACATGATTTTTTATATTGCGTTTAAATCAAAATATCTATTTTGAAGTCAGCCTATATTGTTTTTATATATCTATTTAGTTTTTCATTGATAAGTCAAAATGAATCAAAATGGGTTCCACCTTTAGATATACCTATTCAACTTTCCGGAACCTTTGGCGAACTGCGAAACAATCATTTTCATGCAGGACTTGATATAAGAACTCAGGGACGCCAGGGATTGAAAGTAAGATGTGTTCAAGATGGAAGAGTAAGAAGAATTAGAGTAAGTTTAAGTGGATATGGAAAAACACTATATATAGAACACCCAAATGGAACGACATCAGTATATGCTCACCTTAAAAAATTTGCTCCAAAAATAGAAGAATATGTAAAAAAAAATCAATACAAGAAAGAATCATTCACAATACAACTATTCCCTGAATTAAATGAATTTCCTGTAAAAGCTGGAGAAATAATCGGCTATTCGGGAAATACAGGTGGTTCAAATGGTC
>CABYBK010000056.1 GCA_902517245.1 uncultured Bacteroidota bacterium
AGCTGAATGCAGATCAAGGTAATTATTAATCAACGTAAAAACTTTTTTATAATTTGTTGCAAGGAGACACACAGGCCAATCTGAGCCAAATAAGAGTCGGTTTGAACCAAATGAATTAAAAACATGATCCATAAAAGGTTCAAAATCTTTGTCTGCAAAGGAAAAGTTTTCAGTTTCTGTTACCATACCTGATATCTTACAACTTACATTTTCAAATTTAGACAAAGTTGTAATATTTGCCTTCCATGTCTCGTTCATTGGCATTGAAATATTTGGTTTTCCTATGTGATCTAAAATAAAATTTTGTTCGGGAAACCTGTCTACTAACTCTAAAACAGATGGTAGTTGCTTTGGAAAAACAAGAATATCATAAGTGAGGTTATATTTAGCGAGCTTACTTATCCCATTTTGAACATCTTTACGGAGCAAATAATCATCTTTTTCTGACTGAACAATATGCCTTACCCCTTTAAATAAAGAATTGCTGGAATAATGAGCCAATCGGGCTTCTACATTGTCAGCGGTTAAATCAACCCAGCCAACCACTCCTTTGATAAAATGATTTTTATCAGCACATGATAATAAAAATTCTGTCTCTGCTTCAGATTGGTCTGCTTGAACTGAGATACATCCTTCTATCTTATTTTCTAAAAGAATAGTTTTTAAATCTTCAGGTAGAAAATTTTTCCGAATAGAACCCATAGATTCATCTATCCAAGAATCTCTAACAGGATCATAGTTCCAAAAATGCTGATGGCTATCTATAATCATTTGAATTTTACACATCTTTGCTTTGAGGTACCTAATCCCTCTATTCCAAGTTCCACAACATCACCCTCTTTTAGATATCTTGGAGGTGTTAGTCCCATTCCCACACCAAAAGGTGTGCCAGTTGAGATAATATCTCCTGGTAATAGAGTCATAAATTGACTTATATAACTTACAACATATTGAATATTGAAAATAAAGTCAGAAGTATTACTCTTTTGCATTACCTCACCGTTTAGTTTTAGCCAAAGGTCAAGATTGTTTGGATCTTTAATTTCATCAGATGTGGCAATAAAAGGTCCGACAGGAGCAAAAGAATCACAACTTTTCCCTTTTACCCATTGCCCTGAATGCTCTAATTGATATGCACGTTCACTCACATCATTATGTAATACATAACCATATACGTGATCCATAGCATCAATTTCACTCACATAAGAAGCTTTTTTACCAATTATGACTGCTAATTCAACTTCCCAATCTGTTTTTTTACTTCCTTTTGGAATAACAATTGAATCATATGGTCCAACAATAGCAGAACTTGCCTTAAAAAATAAAATAGGTTCTTCAGGTATATCCATCCCACTTTCTTCTGCATGCATTGCATAGTTTAAACCAACACATACAATTTTGGAAGGACGCACTAAAGGCGGGCCTAGGCGAATATTTTTATCAATAATTGGACAATTATCCAAGTTCTTTTCTAACCAATGCTTAAGCTTTTGTATGCCATTTTCTCCGAAAAAAGCTTCGTCATAATCTCTGCCAAAAGCCGAAACATCTCTCCTAGTTCCATCTGTAGTTATTACGCCTGGTTTTTCATTATTAATTGCTCCAAATCGAATAAGCTTCATATTATATTATTTTGAGTTAAGTGTTACATACCCTCCATCAATTCCATAATTCGATCCTGTTATGAAACTTGATTCTTTTGAACATAAAAATAGAGCCAAGTCTGCTATTTCTTGTGGCTTTCCCATACGTCCTATTGGTTGAGTATTTGAGAGTTTATCAAACATTTCTAATTCTTTTCCTGGATAATTTTTCTTAATAAACCCATCTACAAATGGAGTATGCACCCTAGCAGGAGATATGCAATTACAACGAATGTTGTCATTTATGTAATCTTTTGCAATTGAATAGGTCATTGTTAAAACTGCTCCTTTAGTCATTGAATAAGCAAAACGATCTGTAATTCCTACTGTTGAGGCAATTGACGCCATATTTAAAATTATCCCACCACCTTTATTTTTCATTATTGGAATACAAGCTTTCGAAAAATTATAGACTCCCTTAATATTAATTTCATAAAGCCTGTCTAAATCTTCCTCAGAACAGGCCTCAATGTTACCAACATGAGCTATTCCAGCATTATTTATTAAAATATCGACAGGTGACACTTCAGATATTTGATTTACTATTTTAGAAACTTGTTTATAATTGGCTACATTACAATGATATGCTTTAGCCTTAAAACCTTTCGAGCTTATTTCTGCTGCTATCTTATTTGCCTTATCAATATTAATATCCAAAATATGCACATCAGCACCTTGTGTGCCAAAAGTTTTTGCAATTGCTTTACCAATTCCACTTCCTCCTCCAGTAATTATTACTTTTTGATTTTGTAATGAGAATTTTGTTTTCATTTATACATGTTATAGTGATAATCCTCTTTTCCAAGGAATAAAATCGTTCTGCCCTAATCTACGTGCATTTATCTCAACTTCTCCACTTGCAACTTTAATAATATAAGACAATAATTCCTTTCCACAACTTTCAATTGTTTCCAAACCTTCAATGATAGTGCCTGTATTAAAGTCAATGATGTCATCCATTTTATTGAATAGTGGCGTGTTTGTGGATACTTTTATTACAGGTGCTGCAGGGTTTCCTGTTGGGGTACCTAATCCAGTAGTAAATAGGATAATATTTGCTCCCGACCCTGCAAGGCCAGTTGTGGATTCCACATCATTACCTGGGGTACACAAAAGGTTTAAGCCTGGATTAACTAATTGTTCAGTGTAGTCCAAGACATCAACTACTGGTGAGGTTCCTCCTTTTTTTGCAGCGCCAGCAGATTTAATTGCATCGGTTATTAGTCCATCTTTAATATTACCCGGTGAAGGATTTGCACTAAAACCAGCACCAGAAGCAGTTGCTTTAGTATCATATTCATTCATAATTTTTGCAAATTTTTCTGCTTTTTTGACATCATTACAACGGTTAATAAGTTCTTGTTCTACGCCATTTAGCTCTGGAAATTCAGAAAGAATGGCAGATCCTCCTAATCCGACAATTAGATCAGATACATAACCCAAAGTTGGATTAGCAGAAATTCCTGAAAAACCATCTGATCCACCACACTCCAAACCGATAATCAACTTACTTAATGGTGCAGGTTTTCTAAAATTTTTATTTGCTCCAACAAGTCCTATAAAAGTCTTTTTAATAGCCTCTGAAATATATTCAGTTTCTGAATTACTTTGTTGTTGTTCTAAAAAGAAAACTGTTTTTTTAGAGTTTGGTGCGATACGTTTTATAGATCTTTCAAGGATACTAATTTGCGCGTGTTGACATCCTAAACTAAGAATTGTAGCACCTGCGACATTTGGATTATTAATATATCCTGCTAACAAATTACACAGTGTGACAGCGTCTGAAGTTGCCCCTCCACAACCTCCATCATGGGTTAGAAAGTAAATACCGTCCACGTTTGGAAATAGAGGATTCTTTTGCTTTTTTTTATTATCAGTAATGATATTTACATTCATAAGGTCCCTTTCAGAGGTGCCTGATTTGTATTTGTCTATTAATTCTGTAATATCAAATTTTTGTTTACTCTGGTTCTCATAACCTAATCCTTTTAGGATGGTATTCTTTAGAGTCTCTATATTTCTATTTTGACAAAATACAAGTGGAATAACAAGCCAATTATTCTCAGTGCCAACACTTCCATTATCACGATGATAACCCAAAAAGGTCTTCTTTGAAAATAATTCTGATTCCGGACAATCCCAACTAATATTATTGTTTTTTGATGGTATAGAATATTCTTCTATTTCGTGGATAACATTTTGAGTTGTTATTGCTTCTCCCCTTTTTATTTGCTTTTTTGCTCTCCCGACAACAACACCATACATATAAATTGTATCTCCAATTCCTATCTCTTTAATTGCAAATTTATGTTTGGCAGAAATATTTTCATTTAAACATATAGAAAAACCGTCATTCTCAATAGTTTCTCCCATTTGCAAATCAGAAAGTGCAACTAGAACGTTGTCAAGAGGATCAATTTTTAATATTTTTGATTTTAATTTCATTATAGTTTTGATAAGATCAGGTTGATTTTATAAAACCAATTGTTATTAAATTAGTTTATTAGGATCGAATTTTTTTGATTAATTCGAGTGTGTTTGATACCCTGTCTTTTAACTTTTCGTAATTCTTATTATCTAAAATTTCTTTAGAAATCAATTTTGACCCTATTCCAACACAACTAGCACCTCCCTCGAACCAAGATCTAAGATTTTCTTCTTCAATTGTTACGCCACCAGTAGGCATTATTGAAGTCCATGGCTGAGGAGCTTTAATTGCTTTTATAAAATCTGCCCCATATGTGTTTCCAGGGAATAGTTTTACTAGTTCACACCCCATTTCTTCTGCCTTGGCAATTTCAGTAAGTGTTCCGCAGCCTGGAATCCATAGCACTTTTCTTCGATTACATACAATTGCTATATCTTTTCGAAATACAGGAGTAACGACAAAATTTGCTCCATGAAGCATGTATTGAGATGCAGCTGCAGCATCTGTAACCGAACCTATTCCGATTATCATACCTGGAAGCTCTTTCTTTGAATATTTAATTATGGCTGAAAAAACTTCTAGTGCAAAATCACCACGATTTGTAAATTCCATTAACCTTGCGCCTCCTTCATAACACGCTTTTAATATGGCTTTGGAAGAATCTATATCATCATTATAAAAAAGAGGAACCATTCCTGATTCATTCATCTGATTTAATACTTGAAGTCTGCTATATTTTGCCATAATTTAAAATTACCTAGAGACACGACCAGAGGTGTCTCCGTCTATTAACTTTTCAATTTCTGATATAGTTACTAAATTTACATCGCCTTTAATAGTATGTTTAAGGCACGATGCAGCTGCAGCGTAATCTAAAGCTTTTTGATCATTCTTCGGGTACTTAATCAATCCATAAATCAAAGCACCCATAAAAGAATCACCTCCACCTACCCTATCTACAATATGTGTGATATGATATTGAGAACTTTTATACATTATCGAACCATCGTATAATACACCTGCCCAAGTATTATTAGACGCAGAAATTGAACCTCGTAATGTTATAATGATTTTTTGAGCCCTCGGAAATTTAGTATGCATTTGTTGGCAAACTGATAAGAAGTTTTCTGCTTTTAAACTATCTCCATGAGTTAAAATATCCAAATCTTCAGGCTTTATATCAAAATAAGCGTCAGCATCTTCCTCATTTCCGAGAATGATATCACAGTATGAGGTTAATTCAGTCATAATTTCTTTTCGATTTCCTGAATAATTCCAAAGCTTAGAGCGATAGTTTAAATCAGTTGAAATTTTTAATCCCATATGGTCTGCAATTTTTAGTGCTTCTAAACATGTATCTGCGGCACTTTGTGATATTGCTGGAGTAATTCCAGTCCAGTGAAACCATTGAGCATCTTTAAAAACATCTTCCCAATCTACCATTCCTGGTTTTATTTCAGACATAGAAGAATGAGATCGATCATAGATTACCTTACTTGCACGGCTTACAGCACCTGTTTCTAAGAAATATATGCCTAATCTATCACCTCCATCTATTATATGCTTTGTACCAACATTATGTTTTCGCATTTCCATCAAAGCACAATGACCTATATCGTTTTTTGGTATACGGGTAATGAATTCAACAGGCAAACCATAGTTTGCAAGAGAAACTGCAACATTTGCTTCTCCACCTCCATAATTTACTTCAAAACTTCTAGCTTGTGAGAAGCGTAAAAATTCAGGTGGTGCTAATCTTAACATGATTTCACCAAAAGTTACCACCTTTTTCATAATTAAAACTAAAACTTAAATTTCATTAATATTACAAATCAATAATAAAAAATTTATTCGGATAGAATTAAATCACTCCTTTTTTCATTTGTTGAATTGCATAATTAGCAGCTCTTGCACTTAATGCCATAAATGTTAAAGAGGGATTTTGAGTAGAAGTTGAGGTCATGCATGCGCCATCAGTTACAAAAACATTTTTACATCCATGCATTTGATTCCATTTATTTAGTAATGAAGTTTGAGGGTCTTTACCCATACGTACGCCTCCCATCTCATGAATATCATTTCCTGGTTTACGCCCATTATCATTTGTTGAAATATTTACAAAACCAGCTTTTTCATACATGTCTGTAAACTGTTCATAAAAATCCTGAATCATTTTTTCATCATTATCATCATAGTCTACATCTATGTTAAGCAAGGGAATCCCCCATTCGTCTTTTTTTTCAGGATCTAAGCTAACTAGGTTCGTTGATTTAGGAATTGTTTCGCCCATCATATGTGAATTTACATTCCAAACACCAGTTTCTTTTGAATTTAGTAGTTGATTAGTTAACTCTGCACCAAAACCCTTCCTGACAGTCTTTCTTTGTGGTTGAGCTCCAAAACCTGCTGCATATCCTCGCAGAAAGTCTGTTTCTTGCCTATATATGTTTCGAAATCTTGGAACATAATGTGAAGTAGGTTTTGCACCGTCCGTTGTATAATTTGGAAAACCCTCAAATTGGGCATTAATCGTAGCTCTATAATTATGAAAGGCTATAAATTTACCAAGTAGTCCATTATCATTTCCTAGCCCTTCAGGAAAACGATCTGATTTTGAATTTAGAAGAATTAAATTAGTGTTTAGCGTTGAAGCTGAAACGAATACTACTTTAGCGAAATAATCTTGACTAGTTTTCGATTCTGAATCGATGACTCTAACCCCAATTGCTTTTTTTTGATCTTCATCATAAAGAATAGAATGAACTACGGAATTTGATTTTAATGTTAGATTTCCTGTTTTAAGCGCCCATGGAATCAATGTGGAATTGACATTGAAATAGCCCCCTAAAGGGCAACCTCTTTGACATATTTGTCGACTCACGCACAAACCACGTCCTTGTTCAACAAAAATTGGACGACTCTCTGTTAGGTGGGCACAACGACCATAAATGACATGACGATCTTTATAATATTTTTTAACTTGTTTGCTAAAATATTCTTCAACCACATTAGAATCCCAAGGTTTAAGAAAATCTCCATCAGGTAGAGAATCCAATCCGTCTTTATT
>CABYBK010000057.1 GCA_902517245.1 uncultured Bacteroidota bacterium
GGAACTTTTGAAAGGGAGTTAAGTTGTTGTGAGATTATCGATAACACTATTTATCAAGCTAATTTTTTCCCTGAAAAAAGTTATTTCCTCAAGGTCATTGGAAAGGGATTTGGTAGACATCAAATTCGCTTAATGATGGGAGCTTTAATAAAGTTGGGTAAAGGTGAAATTGATTTAGATTATATTTCTCAAAGTCTTTCAAAAAATAGTTCGCTCAAGATGGATTATATAGCACCAGCATCTGGTTTAATTTTACACCAGGTTAAATTTATGGGGATCTAGTTTACTAAACCTGTTTCAGAAAGAAGAAGCAATAGAGTCATCTGAATTGCTTTTTGACCTTCTTCATTGATCCACCATTCATCAAGCGAATGAACTTTACCGCCCTTTCCACCACATCCAATAGTTACTGAGGGTATTCCCTTTGAAATCGGAATATTCGAATTTGTTGACCCTCTTATTAATTCAGGCGAAGCCCCAAAATATGATGCTGCTGCAAGAGTTTTCTGAACTAAGGGCAAAGACATTGGTAGTTCTCCTGAAGGACGGTTCCCTATTTTTTTTATTTCCAGTGTTAAATTAGGGCCCTGTCTTTTAATTTTGTTTTGATTATCCAAAGCCTTTTTTGTCGATTCTTCCAGCAAAAGTTCCATTGCATCTAAGCGGCTAGGGTCGATAGATCTGATATCGATTTGCATTGAGGATTCAAAAGGAACGGAATTTATAGAAGTTCCACCCGAAATTACCCCTACATTATAACTTGTTTTGGGTCCTTTCAAAGTAAATTCATTGGCCTTAATCACAAAATCACTAATAGCCTCACCAAGAGCGTGATGTGGATTCACCAAACCAAAAGCACCCCATGAATGTCCACCTGGACCTTTAAAGGTTACTCTATAACGATATGAGCCCAATGCTTTATTATATATCCTTCCAATATCGCCGCCGTCTATAGCTATCCAACTATCAATTTTAGGCCCTCCATTCCTAAAAAGGTGTTTTACTCCCCTGAGGTCGCCTAATCCCTCTTCTCCAACAGAACCAATCAAAAGTATATTGTCTTTAGTCTTGATTCCTAAAGTTTTAATAGTTTCTAATATTGTTAAAAGCATGGATAAGCCCCTTGTATCATCTCCAATCCCAGGTGCAAAAAGAGTGTCTTTTTTGATTCTCACTTTAACATTGGTGCCCTCAGGAAAAACAGTGTCTAGATGTGCATCTAGAGCTACAGTTCGTTTACCTTCAGTACCTTTCAATAAGCCTAAAACATTTCCTTCACTATCAATCCATAATGAATCTAATCCCAGATCTTTAAAGTAATTGGCAAAAACAGCTGCTCGCTTAAATTCTTTAAAAGGAGGCGCTTCGATTTCAGTAAGCGAAATATGACGTTTGGTAGTTTTTGGTTCTAACTCTTTTATCTTATTAAAAGCAGCTTGTACTTTTTTACTTTTTGCTAAGCGTACAATTGTCTTGGAATACTTTTTCTCAATTATAACGTCTTTTTGAGCAAAAACAATAGTTCCTAAAAGAAAAGTTGTAAAGATTGAAATTTTCTTGAAATTCATAAAATGTTATTTAGATAAATTTTTTGGTTTTTTATTCCATTTACGAGTGTCTTCAGCTCTTAATTCTTTAAATATTTTTGTTTCAAAATTACCTCTAAATTTGTTAAGCATTTTTCCCGGGAGAGGAGTAAGCTTGCGTTTTACTAAGTTTAACCACCCACCCATCATTTCACAACGGCCAACATTAACACCTTTATTATTATAAAAATTATGTTCAAACTCAAAAAAGGTTCCATCCTTACTCATTCCGGCCAGTTCCAAAGAAACTTGAATATTATCATCAGGAAGAACCTCATTAAAATAAAATAATTGTTCATTAAATACTATTGGTCCAATGTTTAACCTAAACAATTTTTTATGGGAAAATCCTATTTCTTGTAGAAAAGCCATTCGAGTTTCACCGGCATAAGTCAAATAGGAAACATTTGATAGGTGTCTATTTGCATCTAAATCACTCCAGCGTACTTCAAATTCTTTTAAAAACATAAAATCTATTTTTTATAAAACCATTCTTTTAGTATTTTTATCAAAAATTTATGATGAAAAAAATATTTTTAATTCCCCTTGTATTCTTAATATTGACTAGCTGTGGTGAAAATAGTGGAAAAAAATCACAAACCCCAACTAGTGAAAAAAAATCGGATGAGACCCTTAGTTCAAAAATCGTTTTAAACTCTAATGACACTATGAAGTTTGACCAAAATATGCTTCTTGTGGAAGCTGGAAAAACAATAACCCTTACTCTAAATCATACCGGTAAATTCGGAAAAAGAGGTATGGGACACAACTTCGTTTTACTAAAAGCTGATGTTGATGTAAGTGATTTTGCACAAAGGGCTGCTTCTGCCATGAAAACTGAATATATCCCTGAAGGAGATGAAATTATTGCACATACCAAATTACTTGGTGGTGGTGATACCGACACAATTACATTTAAAGCTCCAAAAAAAGGAATCTACACCTTTATCTGTACATTTCCGGGTCATTGGCAATTAATGAAAGGAAAGTTTATTGTAAAGTAATTTGATTATTAAATATCTTCCTGGTCACAAAGACCAAGCCTTACCCCCAGTTGTTTCCATTAAATCAACGCAACCTTTTTGTTCTCCTGGAACAGGAGCATAGGCAAGTACGTTTTCACAAATGAATTCATTAGTTTTGAAGGCGTTTATTGTGAGGCTTCTCAACTCTTTTGCAAAAGATTCTGCCTCTTTCTCTCCTTCCAAAATTTCATTTTCAGGTTTTAGGAGTTTTGCCAAAATTGCATCCCAATCTGAAATACTCATTTGGTCTACGTTTTTCCCGGAAATTTCTGAGCTCACAGTTAAAAATGATTGTAATTTAGAAGAAAAATTATCTTGTCGTTTTGAATCCCACACAGCAGCTATGTAACTGTCTGTGAATTCTGGAAGTTTTAATTCAATTGCTCCAGGAATATCAGTAGATGGAATGATTAATTCCATAAGCTGAGAGATTTTTTCAAAATCACTTATATTAAAATAAACAGGGCTATAGTTTGATGAAGATTGGCAACTCTGAAATAAACTAACAACAGAAGGGGTAAGCGAAATAGCTCCAATTCCAGTTCCAATATTTTGTAAGGCTTTTCTTCTATCCATTTGTGTAAATTTTATATATTAAATTTTTTCAATTCTTCAACAGCATGATTTACAGCTCTTGCAGTCAATGCCATGTATGTCAAAGAGGGATTTACATTACCTGCAGAAGTCATTGCTGATCCGTCAGTTACATATAAATTTGGTACACCATGGATCTGATTATTAGAATTTAGAACTGAAGTTTTAGGATCTCTACCCATCCTTGCAGTTCCCATCTCATGAATACCAAGACCAAATCCATATTCATTATCAAATTCATTAATATTTTTAAATCCAGCTTTTTCTAACATCTCTGCTGCCTGACTTTGCATGTCTTTTCTCATATTAATTTCATTTTCCTTAATACTTGCATCAAAAGTTACTGTTGGGAGATCCCATTGATCAAGTTTACCGTAATCTAAGGTCATTCTATTATCTTCATAAGGCAATATTTCTCCAAAACCTCCTAACCCAATTCTCCAATCGCCTGGACTCATAATAGCCTCTTTGAAGTCAGCCCCATAAGATAATTCAGCAATATTATCTGACCAGCTTGACCTGCCGCCACCGCCTTGGTAACCGTACCCTCTTAAAAAGTTTACATTATCTGAATTTCTACCAATATTTCTAAATCTTGGAATGTAAATACCGTTATTTCGTCTTCCAGTAAAATAATTTTCTTTAAAATCGTCAGTAGTAGCTTGTGCGCCAACTCCTAAATGATGATCCATAATATTTCTGCCTAGTTGATCAGAGGCATTCCCAAGACCATTTGGGAAAGCTTCGGATTTTGACTGCATCAAAATGGATGTTGATGGAACAGTTGATGCACAAAGAAAAATTACTTTTGCATTAAATTCAAAAGTCTCTTTTGTCTCCGTATCAATAACTCGTACACCTGTCGCTCTTTTCTTATCAGAATCGTATATGACTTCATGAACAATTGAATTTGGTCTAAGGGTCATATAACCAGTTGCTTCAGCTGCAGGAAGTGTTGAGGAATTACTGCTAAAATATGCTCCGTATGGACAACCTCTTCTACATCTCGATCTATATTGACAATTTACTCTCCCTAAGCCTGGTTTGGTTCCTTCAGTAATTATAGCTGTTCTTCCGATAGTTAAAATTCTATCATCATAATTTTCTTTAATTGATGACTTTAGACGAGTTTCTACACAATTTAATTCCATAGGTATTAGATAATTACCATCAGGAAATTGAGGTAGACCAACGTTCTCTCCACTCACTCCAATGTATCCCTCAACATAATCATACCAGGGGGCAAGATCTTTGTATCTTATTGGCCAGTCAACTGATATTCCGTCTTTTAAATTTGCTTCAAAATCAAAGTCTGTAAGTCGATAACTTTGTCTTCCCCAAGTTAGCGACCTTCCTCCTACATGGTACCCTCTACACCAGTCGAATCTTTTAGTTTCATTGTAAGGGTGCTTTATATCGTTGACAAAAAAATGCTTACTCGATTCTGTTGTAGTATATCCTGTTCTACTCTGCTTGGATTGAACTTTCCTTGTTTCTTGTGTAATCACATCTCCTGTTTTATAGTCCCAAGGGTCGTCATTCATAGTGGGGTAATCCTCAATATGCTTGACCATACGCCCACGTTCAAGGACCAATGTTTTGAGTCCCTTTTCTGTGAGTTCTTTAGCAGCCCAGCCACCACTTATTCCTGTGCCCACAACTATTGCGTCATAACTTGTTTTCATCTAAAATTAATTTTTCTTAATTAGAAGAGGATTATCAAATATATACATATTCTTCTTTCAATTAAATATTTGACTAAATTTAGATTTACTATATTGAAACTTTAATCAATAATAACCTATGAACGAACGAAATCTCTACACCCCTACTTTTGTCTGCAGTTTAATATTAACACTTTTTTTGAATTTTACTTCATGTAAAAACGAAACCCATAAAACAGCCTCTTCAGCACCTTTATTTTTTAAATTATCCTTGGCACAATGGTCATTCCATAGAGCCTTCCGAGAAGGGGGAGTCTCCCCTTATGAGTTTGCTAAACGAGCAAATGATTTGGGATTTAAAGGTTTGGAGTATGTAAATGCACTATATCCCGACGTTATGGAGAGTAAAGATAAGGACGTTGCAATACAGGAATTTATTGATAAAAATAATGCTCTTGCTTTGAAATATAAAATGCAAAATGTTCTTATCATGATTGATAGTGAAGGAGATTTATCTAGCTCTAACGAAAAGGAGCGTATAAGAGCTATTGAGAATCATAAAAAATGGATTGATGCAGCGAATAAAATGGGATGCTCAGCTGTAAGATTAAATCTTAATGGTGAAAATGATGTTGAGCCATGGATAAAAAATTCTATTGAAAGTCTGAATGCTTTGTCTGCGTTTGCAAAACCACTTAACATTAATGTAATAGTCGAAAATCATGGTGGAAAATCATCTAATGCAAGTCTTCTAATGAAAGTAATAAATAGCGTTAGTTACAGTAATTGCGGTACACTTCCTGATTTTGGTAATTTTTGTATGAGTGAGGACTGGGGGTCTTTAAAAGATAATAAATGTAATAATCCATATGACCCTTATTTAGGTGTCTCAGAGATGTTACCAAAGGCTTTTGGTTTAAGTGCTAAATCATATGAATTTGATGATAATGGAGATGAAACAATTTTAGATTACTATAAACTGCTTTCAATTGTAAAAAAGGCTGGGTATAAAGGATTTATTGGAGTAGAATACGAAGGTGAAACACTTTCCGAAAAAGATGGCATTATTGCAACGAAAAAATTATTGGAGAAAGCTGCTAAAATGCTTTAATAATGGAATTTAAAATCCGTTTGCAACTGTCTTTTTTATTTTTTCTAGAATTCTTTATTTGGGGTGCTTGGTTTGTTACAATGGGTACGTTTCTTTCTCAAGAGTTTAGTGCAAGTGGAGGACAACTTGCCATGGCATATGAAACTCAATCTATCGGAGCAATAATTGCGCCTTTCATAATAGGTTTAATTGCCGATCGCTATTTTTCAGCCCAAAAAATTTTAGGAATACTACATTTAATAGGTGCTGTTCTTCTTTTTACAGTTAGTAATTCCGAGAATTTCGGTGGTTTCTATCCTTATATTCTTGTATACATGCTTTTATATATGCCTACACTAGCCTTAGCTAATTCAGTTGCGTTTCATCAAATGGATGATCCTTCTAAACAATTTGCCTCTATTCGAGTTTTGGGAAGTGTAGGTTGGATTTTAGCGGGATTTAGTATTGGCTATTTAGCATGGGAAGGAGCCCAGACTCTGAAATATACTTTTTATATGTCCTCATCTGCCTCTGCTATATTAGGTTTATATAGTTTTTTTCTTCCTAATACACCACCTAAAATTGATTCTAATAAAAAAATGTCTATTCGGGAAATATTAGGTTTAGATGCATTGGCTATGCTTAAAGATCGCAGCTTTTTATTTTTCTTTGTTGCCTCTATATTAATATGTATTCCGTTAGCTTTCTATTATCAACACGCAAATCAATTTTTAAATGAGATTGGGATGAAAGCAGCAGCTTCAAAAATGACATTAGGTCAAATTTCTGAAGTTCTTTTTCTACTTCTACTTCCTATATTTATAAAACGATACGGAATAAAAAGTGCTCTGTTAATAGGAATATTAGCCTGGGGCATTCGTTATCTCTTATTTGCTTTTGGAAA
>CABYBK010000058.1 GCA_902517245.1 uncultured Bacteroidota bacterium
TCTGATCTAATACTGCGAGCTTCTTTAAGCAAGGCTTCTTTTTCCGCGCGTGCTTCTTTAAGAATCCTTTGATTATCAGATTGGAGATTTTCCATTTCAGAACGGGCATCTTTTGCTGCCTTTAAAGCATCCTTTATAGAATTTTCACGCTCGTTAACAGAACTCAAGATAGGGCCCCATGCATATTTTTTTAATAAAAAAAGCAAGCCAATAAAAATGATTGATTGCCAAAAAAATAGTCCTATAGAAAATTCGCTGATTAATTTTTCCATTATTTAAATCTTTGCATTAATCTACCTTTAAAAAGGTGATGATAAGGTTATACGGCAAATAAAGCAGCAAAACCAATTCCCTCTACAAGGGCAGCAGCAATTAACATGGCTGTTTGAATTTTTCCGTACGCATCTGGTTGTCGGCCTATTGCTTCCATTGCGCCTCTACCAATATTACCAATACCGATACCAACACCAATTACAACAAGTCCTGCTCCTACTATTAAAGGAATTTCCATATTTATTTATTTTAAAAATTAAACATTCTTTTTATTAAAATTTTACTATTCATTGTGATCATGCTCCTCTGATGCAAAACCAAAATATAATGCTGACAAAACAGTGAAAATATATGCCTGCAAAAGAGCAACTAATATTTCTATAATTGATATTGAAAACGCTAATATAAATGATAACGTTGATCCAATCCAACTTTTAAAAATAAACATTAATGCTATTAAACTCATTAATACAATATGACCTGCAGATATATTAGCATATAATCGAATCATTAAAGAAAACGGTTTAATAAAAACACCCAGTAATTCGATTGGGGCTAACACAATCTTCATGGGTAATGGGACTCCTGGCATCCAAAAAATGTGCTTCCAATAATCTTTCTTCCCTGTAAAATTGGTTATTAGAAACGTCAATAATGCCAAAGAAAATGTTATTGCAATATTCCCAGTTACATTGATACCAAATGGCATTAGGCCCAAAAGGTTTAAAAACCATATGAAAAAGAATATAGTTAATAAATAGCTCATATATTTTTTGTAATGCTTAACACCAATATTGGGTATTGCTATTTCGTCTCTTACATATAAAATAATTGGCTCAAAAAAACGACCTACACCAACAGCTATTAAACCATTTTTAATATAAGATTTTGCGAGATTGTTAAATATAAGAAACATGATTAAGCAGGTGAAAATTATACTCACAACGCCTTTTGTCAAGGAGAAATCTATGGGCTTAGTATTAGTTGGATGATTGAATTCATCTAATTGAATATCCCCATTCGAATTTGTTTTATAAATTTTATCATGATATAACCTGTAATGATTTCCATTCACATTAGCCAATCCTTCACCATGTTTAAGTTTTGATGATGAAAAAACTTTCAATCCATTATCCCAGAGCAAAACTGGTAGTGGAATCCCAACATAAATATGCTCGTTACTATCATCATTGGTATAAGAAAAAAGATTAAAATCGTGTGAGTCCTTCAGATGATGGTTTATATATTCTTTAATCTCAGATTTTAAATCCCCTGGGGATTCACTTTCTTTTGCTTGAATTAGAGAGGATGTTAAAAGTAACGCTAATAAGAAGGCGAAATGAGCTCTAGTCTTGATCCTCATCGAAAAGATAAAATGGTTATATTAACATTAGTTTTAAAGCTGCAAATGTAAGGCTTTCATGCTAATAAAGAAACATTTAAATAGATTTTTGATTTTCTTTTATTTTGTTAGCAATTACTTCAACTTAATTGGATATAAAAAAACTTTTCCAATGCTATTTAATTTAACTAAATCGTCTGATTAAAAGAAAAATCTCAGAAATTAATCCTACTAAATATGGAATGAAAAAAATAAAAAACTCTTCCTTTAAAATAATGCCATCTAATTTGAGTTTTGGATAAAAAAATATAACATAAACTCCTAGTTTTATTATAACTGTTAAAAAGTATGTTACGTAAAGATTCCTTTTTTTCTTTGATACTCCATATCCCAATAAAAGTATAGCTGAAATTGCCATAAGCATGTTCAATAAATAGCTTTTAATCAAAAAGGATTTTTGCTCAGGTTCAAGCTGAAAATGTAAAAGGAAAACAACTGCATAAAAAATGCAAAAAGGGATTATATAGCGAGTATTTCTCATTCTAATCCCAAAAACTTTTACTCTGTTTATAAATTAAACTAATAATTAATACTATTCCTAAAGCGCTTGAAATTAATACAAAAAAGTTTTCTGAAGAGTTTTGCCTTAGGTCTAAATATTGGCCCAAGCGAATACTAACCCACATAATAAGTGCTATTTGGAAAGCAAGGCTAGAGAATATTAGCCACTTGTTTGGCTTTTTTCTCTTCATTTATATTCTTTAGTTTCTTAACTCCATCTTCAGCTGAATGCATTGAACATTTCGCATTAAAAGTAGCTCCAGATTCAACGATTAATTTTTGAATATGAACGTTCCCTTCAACTATCGAATTCTTTTTTAAATTTAGAATCCCGGAAACTGTAAGTTCACCTTTAAAAAATCCTTCAATATCTGCATTGCCACACAATAGCTTCCCTTTTACCTGTGCTTCTTTTCCAATAATAACCTTTCCAGTTGTAATCACATCGCCATCTAAAACACCATCAATTCTGATGTCAGTTTTTGCATTGATTTTTCCAGTAAGAATTGTGTTTTTATCTATCTTACTATACTGTCCATTATTTTCTGCCCTCATTTTGAATAATTATTCCAGGTTTTATTTTTAATATAATCCTGATATTGGGACGCCAAAGTTACAAAATTCTGCTCTTCTAAAAGAGGAGAAAGCTTAAATTGATTTTTTGTCTTCAAAAAATCTATATTTTTTGGATCCCGGATTCCATGAACTACAACGAATATATAATCTATGTTATATGTATCTATACTTAAAGTCCACCCTTTATTTTCCTCACTTAGAGATTCTTTTAATAAAATAGATAATCGCTCAGCTTTTTCTAACTCTGATTTCTTAAATGGAAAAACCCACTTGTAATTCTTGTAAATTACTCTTAATTCCTGGGCTTTTTCTAATTCATCAATTTTATCAACTATCTCTTTGGCATAAACCCCTTCATCAAATGCGCTAAAAGTAGTTGCAACTTCAATTAAAGATTTCTTCCAAATTTCAGTCCCTTTTAACCGCCCTTCTGTATGGGCTTTCAACAAATTTATTTTTGGTTCCATTTGATTCCCACTTGCCATTACCGTTAATAATTCTATTTTTTCTAAAGTTTCTAAAAACTTTTGCTTTTCATATAATTTAAGTGCTTCAGCATACAAGTTTTCTGGAGTAATAATTCCAGATTTATTATAGCTAAGAGAGTCAGAAAGTAATCTTGCAAAGGGGGTGTCAGAATACTTATTTATTAATTCACTTTTATAAATTTCTGCTGCTTTATAATTTAATTTTTCTTCCATTCGGAAAAGATGGTATAAGGCTTGAACTTCTATTTCTTTTGGCGAGTTCAGAGATATGACTTTTTTTAAGCGTTCCTGTGCCAAAGGAAAATCATTAAACTTCTCCTTATAAATTAATCCTAGCTGTAAATATGCTCTTTGATTTTCTAGAATTAGACTATCTTTTTCTTTTTGGGTTTGAGGTAACATTTCAACGAAATCCTCTGGGTTTTCTCGAATAATTTTTTGGCTTGTAAATGATTTATTCCTTTCGCCCTTCTCTGCAATTGAATTAAGGATTATATTGGAACTTCTCCAGTTATCTACATTTGGACGATTACCCCATTTTGTTAAATAGATCTGTCTTCCTTTCGAGACTTGAGTTGGATTATAAAAATAAAAGGAAGTTTTAGATCGATTTAGAAGTTGAAATCGGTTTTGATTAATCTCTTCTTTTAACCTTAGAGCCTCAGCTTCTCTTTTTGATTTTATTATGTTTTCATAATAGGCAAGTTGATTTTGTTTTGTTAGATTCATTAAACCAATAATACTATCTGTTTCTTTAGTGGTTTTTTCATAGAATATAACCCCAGCAAGATTTTCTCGTTTTCTTTTTGTTTTTTTAAATGTTAGTGAAGTTTCATCATAAAGCGGTAATAATTTATCCAAATAATTCCCTGAAATCAGATAATCCCCCTCTTTGAAATGATACTCGGCTAAATCCTGATAATTTTCTATCTGAGTATATCGGTCTATATAAGCAGAAGTGTTAGAGAGATCAAAAAAAGCCAAAGCAAGACTATCTTTTTTTTCCTGTAGATATAAGTTCCCTATAGCGCGATTTACTAGATGATCAAAAGGTTGATTCTCGAAATTTTTTAAAATTTTTTGTAGGTACTTAACTTTATCGATTAAAACATTTTCGGTATCTAAAAGAGATTTTTTAATTTTAGCCTGAATACTGAACTTTTTAGGTGCTTTTCGTTTCAAAGCGATAATTTCTTTGAAAGCCCAAGCTGCAGAATCTCTTCTACCAAGATTTTCAAAAAGCTGGCCAGTAATAAAAAGATAACGGGCTTTGTTTTTCCTTTTCGATTCTTGTAAAGCAGCTCTTTTTAGGTAAATAGAGGCTGAATCTAACTGTTTTATTTTCAAAAATGCTTCTGCAAGAGTAGCATTCGCAAGAGAATAAAATCTGTTTGCTGAATAAAGCGTCCGGGCTAAAGGTCTTAGGTTTTCTATTGCCAACTCTTCATTTCTTAAACGAATATTTGTTTTTTCCCTCCAAATTTTACCTTCAATATAATTAGACCTACTTGCCCCACTTTTTAATAAAAAATTAAATGCTTCAAGCGCTGGAAAAAAACGCCTATCAAAATAGCGTGCTTTACCTAATAGCAAATATGCCTCATCTATTTGACGATTATATTGTAAGTCATTTATTTTAATTGAATGTTTTTGAATTGCTTTTACTGCTTTTTCTTCTGCTTGATCAAACCCAGGGACTATAGTTGTCTCGTCGATATTTTCCCCTCTGAGATTAATAGGTTCAACAGGGAGTAATTCATAAAAGTTGTCTTCATATGCGTTTGATAGTATTTCCTCTCCAACTGAAAAAGCTTCCTTACCATTGAACAAAACATTATATTTTGTTGTTAGTGTGTGATATCCCTTATTTAAAATTCCCTTTTTTGATGTGCTACAAGAACTAAAAATAAAGCTTATAAAAATTAAAATCGTAATTATTATCCGGTATACAATCATATGAATTTCCTCGCTATTTAATAACTACAAAATTTTCATTTTAGTATCTCTTAGCTGAAATAGGTGTATTACTATTTTTGTGGTTTTCAGGCTTTTTTTCACATGATTAAATTTTAGCATAAATAAGTTCCCAATATATTTAGGTTTAATAAAATTCCTTAGAGATAGTAAAGTTAAAATTAATCTGAGTTTTTTAGTAAAAGTCTTATTACTCAATAGTTATCATTTTTCTACATTTGTTAAAAAAAGTTATGTCTCAATTGTTCCCTATGCAAATCACGAGAGTCGATCGCATTACCCCTGAGGCTGTGATTCTTTCAATAGAAGTTCCCAATAAGTTAAAGCCTTTATTCGTGTACAAGGCAGGCCAATACATTACCCTAGAATTAAGTATTAATAACAACAATGTTCGCAGGTCTTATTCGATATGCTCTGAACCACAACTTGGCTTACTTCAAGTTGGTGTTAAGGAAGTGCCAAACGGAATATTTTCAACATATGTAAATAAAAGACTTAAAAAAGGTGACGATATAAAAGTCGGAGTACCGCAAGGTCGTTTTGTGTTGGATACTGATGAAGAACAACTTCCCATAATGGCAATTGCTGCAGGGAGTGGGATTACTCCAATAATGTCAATAGTAAAGGTATTATTAGCTAATAGTTCCAAAACTCCAATTACACTTATTTACGGAAATAAAAGTCCAGAAAAAACCATGTTTTATAAAGAATTATGTTCACTTGAAAAACATCACCCTGAACAATTAAATATTCAATGGATTTTTAGTGAAGCTAGTTCTAAAGAATACAAATTTGGTAGAATCGACTCTACATTTATAAATACCGTTTTTAATAATTGTGCATCAAAGCCATTGCGTTTTTATCTTTGTGGCCCTGAAGGTTTAATTAAGTTATCTAAAGATCACCTCATTGACCTTGGTGTTAATGAACAAAACATCTTGTTTGAACTGTTTTCAGCAAGCAGTGATAAATCTAAAGTTGTTGGGGTGACTGATAAAGGGATTTTGAAAATCACATGTGATGATATAACTCATACTTTAGATTTAATCCCAGGAAAAACTTTGTTAGACATAGCAATCCAAGCTAAATTGGATGTCCCGTA
>CABYBK010000059.1 GCA_902517245.1 uncultured Bacteroidota bacterium
AAAATTTAAGTTTAAATCAATTTTAGTATGCTTCAAAAATTCTTTTTTTTAATACTTTCATTAATATTTATAACAAAATGCATATCTACCGAATCTGATTTAGAGCCTGTAGGACCAATTCCTAATAAACACCAATCTGCTTGGCAAGAATTAGAATATTACGCCTTTATTCATTTCAATATGAATACATTTACTAACAAAGAGTGGGGTTATGGAGATGAAAAGCCTTCTCAATTTAACCCTACCGAATTGGATACGCAACAATGGGCTCGTGTAGTTAAAGAAGCAGGAATGAAAGGGATTATTATTACTGCTAAACATCACGATGGTTTCTGTTTATGGCCAAGTAAGTTCACGGAGCATTCGGTAAAAAATTCACCTTGGAAAATGGGTAAAGGGGATTTAATCCGAGACTTGTCAAAGGCTTGTAAAGAATATGGATTGAAATTTGGTGTGTATTTATCCCCGTGGGATCGAAATCATCCCAGTTATGGTAAATCAGAATATATTACCTATTTCCGTAATCAGCTTCGAGAATTATTAACTGAATACGGAGAAATTTTTGAAGTATGGTTTGACGGTGCAAATGGAGGTGATGGTTTTTATGGTGGAGCAAATGAAGAAAGAAGAGTAGATAAAAAAATGTATTACGATTGGCCTAAAACTATTGAACTTGTACGTAGTTTACAGCCTCAAGCTGTTGTTTTTAGCGATGCAGGGCCAGATATTCGGTGGGTTGGAAATGAAAAAGGGTATGCTAATGAAACTACTTGGTCACCAATATACCGTGATAGTGTTTTCGCAGGAATGCCTGATTTTCAACGTTTTGCATCTGGACAAGAAAACGGAACACACTGGGTGCCAACCGAAACCGATGTTTCCATACGTCCAGGTTGGTATTATCATCCTGAGCAGGATGACCAAGTCAAGTCTTTATCCAAATTGGTAGATATATATTATAACTCTGTGGGACTTAATAGTTCTCTTTTATTAAACCTTCCTGTTGATAACCGAGGATTAATCCATGAAAATGAGGTGAAAAACCTAAAAGCTCTGGCAGATTATCTAAATACAACTTTTTCATATAATTATTCCAAAGGTCAGAAGGTAAAAACAAGCTCTACTTATAAAGGTTATGATAATTCAGCTTTAATAGATGATGACAAAAAAACCTACTGGGCGTCAGATATTAATGATCAAAATCCAACAATAGAAATTCATTTAGATAATCCAGTGAGAGTGAATACATTTATGATTCAAGAATATCTTCCTATGGGACAGCGTATAAAGTCATTTTATTTTGAAGTTTTTACAGGTGGGAATTGGGAAAAAGTATATGAAGGATCGACTATTGGAAACAAGCGCTTGATACGTTTTAAAACCCAAACTATTGAACGAGCAAGATTTACTGTAAACGATAAAAAAGCCCAAATAGTAATATCGAATATAGGACTATATAGGGCTAAAGATTTAGATTACTAATATGGGTCGACTTTTTTTACTCTTGATCTTTTTCTCAGTTTTATTATCGAGTTGTGTATCAGATAATCAAAAGGAACAACCCCCAAATATTATTCTTTTTTTCGTAGATGATATGGGATGGCAAGATACTTCAGTTCCCTTTTGGAGTAAGAGAACATTATTTAACGAAATATATAAAACTCCAAATATGGAACGCTTGGCAAAAAAAGGAGTCAAATTTACTAATGCCTATGCCACTCCAGTATGTTCTCCCACAAGAGTTAGTTTAATGACAGGAATGAATGCTGCTAGACACCGAGTTACTAATTGGACATTGAAACCTGATCAAAAACAACCCATGGAACTAAATCATCCGACTTTAGAGTTTCCCGATTGGAATTATAATGGAATAAGTTTACAACCCCTAATACCAAATACGATTTACGCAAAACCATTACCCAAGCTTTTATCTGAAGCAGGTTACCATACAATACACGCAGGGAAAGCACATTTTGGAGCTATAGGCTATCCATCTTCTAATCCAATAAATCTTGGTTTTGATGTAAATATAGCAGGTCATGCAGCTGGTAGACCAGGTAGTTATTTGGGAATTGAAAATTTTGGTAATGGAAAAACAGGGAATAACGTCTGGGCAGTTCCAGGATTAGAAAAATATCATGGTCAAGATATTTTTTTAACTGAAGCACTCACTCTAGAAGTTATCAATGCATTGGATCAACCTGTACAAAGTAATCAGCCTTTTTTCTTGTATTTCGCCTTGTATGGAATTCATACTCCTTTGATGGCAAATGAGCGTTTCGTCGAACAATATCGAAAAATGGGATTTGAAGAGCAAGAAGCTCGCTACGCTTCAATGATCGAAAGTATGGATGAGGCTTTAGGAGATGTCCTTGATTATTTAGAAGTAAATCAAATTGAAAATAAAACAGTAATACTATTTATGTCGGATAATGGTGGATTGAGTGCAGAAGCAAGGGCTGGCGAAAAACATATGCATAACATTCCTTTAAAAAGTGGTAAAGGATCTATTTATGAAGGTGGAATTCGTGTGCCTATGTTAGCTTATTGGCCAAATAAAACAAAACCTGAAACTATCAATCCAAGTTCACTTATAATTGAAGATTTTTTCCCCTCAATTTTAGATATAGCTCAAGTTAATGTTGACAATTTACCTCAAACAGTTGATGGCCAAAGTTTTATTCCACAACTACTTCGGGATGATATAAAGAGTGTTATGGATCGCCCTTTGTTTTGGCATTATCCTAATGAATGGGGACCTGAAGGCCCAGGTATCGGTAGTTATAGTGCTGTCCGACAAGGAGATTGGAAGTTAATTTATTTTCATACCAAAAAGACTCTGGAGCTTTATAATTTAAAAGAAGATATTCAAGAAAATTTTGATTTATCAATCTCAAATCAAGGGAAAGTAAAACAGTTGGCAATTACACTAACTAAATACTTAAAGAAAGTTGACGCTCAAATGCCAATATATAAGTCAACAAAACAAAAGGTGCCGTGGCCAACGTCAATACTTGTATCTCTAAATTGAATTTGAATACAAACTCAATTTAGAGTTTAAAGTAAAATATTTTAATATTAATGTACAATTTAGCTCATTAAAGACTGGACCTTCATTGCTAGCCCCATGTCTCCAGTAATTTTTATTTGACCTCCCATGACTGCCATCATTGGATTAATTTCACCATCTCGAAGTTTTTCCAATACCTCCGCAGTTAGGCTAATAGTACAATCAGCATCATCGTTTGATGCACTAACAATATTGGTTTCTGAAGTACCATCAATTAAAATACCAATTCCATCAACTTCAAATTTAATTTTTCCTCCAATCGGTTCTGCATTCGATGCTCTTTTTTCAAATTGAGAAATAATATTATCTACACTCATATTTAATTGTTTTGATCAAAAGTATAAATAAAAAGTGACACGGTGTCATTATTTTTAATTAGTTTAGACCGGCAAAAATTATGTAAAATGAACTATCGACTTAAAAAAGTAGCTGTACTTGGATCTGGTATAATGGGTTCCGGAATTGCATGTCATCTCGCGAATGTTGGGATGGAAGTGGTAATGTTAGATATTGTTACCCCAGACCTTAACGATGAAAAATCAAAAAGTACTGTTGAAAGGAATCAATTGGTAAATTCTGCTCTTCAGAAAACAATTAAATCCAAACCAGCTCCTCTATATCACAAATCTTTTGCATCAAGAATCAAAACTGGGAATTTTGAAGATGATTTCCAAAAAATTGCTGAATCTGACTGGATAATTGAGGTTGTAGTTGAAAATTTAAAAATTAAAAAGGAAATTTTTGAAAAAGTTGATAAGTACCGAAAAAAAGGGAGTCTTGTAAGTTCCAATACCTCAAGTATACCAATAAATTTATTAGCACAAGATCGTTCAGATGACTTTAAGAAATCTTTTTGTGGGACACATTTTTTTAATCCAGCACGATACTTAAGATTATTAGAAATTATACCAACAAACGATACTCTACAAGGTGTAACTGATTTTTTCATGGAATTTGGAAAAGTAATACTCGGAAAACAAACTGTTCTGTGTAAAGATACCCCAGCTTTTATTGGAAATCGGATTGGAGTTATGTCTGCTACTGAGATGACATTGTTAACCGAAAAATACAATTTCGGCATCGAAGAGGTTGACGCAATGACAGGATCATTGATTGGGCGTCCAAGTACAGCAACATTTCGATTACAAGATTTAGTTGGATTAGATACAGGTGACAATGTAAGTCGTTTTGTTGCTGAAAATGTTAAAAATGACAATTATATTGACCAATTAAAAGATCGACCGGAACCTAAGTTTATGAAGTTTCTTCTTAAAAATAAATTTTTAGGAAATAAAACAGGTAAAGGATTTTATGAAAAAACTTCTAAAAGAGATAAAAATGGAAAATCTATTATAAATGCTCTTAATATAAAAACATTAAAATATGAGCCCGCAATAAGACCTAAGATAGATTTTATTAAAGCTGCTAAAGGAATTGGATTAATGAATAAACGATTACAATATATTGTTGAAGGAGACACTATATATAGTCAGTTTTTTGCAGAATATTTTGGGCAATTATTTAGTTATGCTGCAGCTCGTGTTCCAGAAATTTCAGATCAATATTTTCCCATAGATGATGCTATGCGAACTGGGTATTTTTGGGATTTTGGTCCTTTTGAATATTGGGATCTTATTGGTTTTGAATTAGGGATAACTTTAATAGAAAAGGTTGGCACCGAAGTTCCTCAATGGATAACAAAAATGGCAGCTAGCGGTAAAAAACATTTTTACAAATTCGAAGATGGTAAGAAGAAGTATTACAATATTTCTTCAAATGATTATGTGGTAATCCCAGGTATGGAATCTTTTTTGATTTTAGATAGTTTTAGATCACAAACACCATTAATAAAAAACAGTGAAAGTGTTGTACATGATATTGGTGACGGTGTTCTATGTTTTGAATTTACAGGTAAAAGCAATTCTATAGGACAGGGGGTTGGTAAAGCTTTGATCGAGGCCCTCAAAATTGCCGAAGGAGAAAATTGGAAAGGCATAGTAATTGGTAATAATGCTAAACAATTTTCTGTTGGTGCAAATCTTATGGAAATTGGTATGGTTGCAATGCAAAAACAATTTGACCAATTAGAACGTTTTGTTGATAATTTTCAGCAAATAAATATGAAAATAAGGACTTCAAAAATTCCAATTGTTGTAGCAACTCAAGGGTATGTATTTGGAGGCGGTTGTGAAATTGCTATGCATTGTGACGGTGGTATTTATGCTTCGGAATCGTATATTGGATTAGTAGAAGTTGGTGTTGGACTTCTACCTGGAGGCGGTGGTACAAAAGAATTTGCATTGCGTGCATCGGATGATTTCTTTGACGGAGATGTACAATCACCAACTTTGATCAACTATTTTAAATCAATTGCTACTGCAGCAGTATCTACATCAGCGTATGAAGCTTTTGATTTAAACTACCTAAAAAAAGGGAGAGATGAGGTATGCATAAATACTAATTTGAATATTGGCTTAGCTAAAGAAAAAGTTTTA
>CABYBK010000060.1 GCA_902517245.1 uncultured Bacteroidota bacterium
TTTAGTGCATATGAGAAAGAAGGAGTTATACTAGCAGAAAAATTAGCCTTAAATGGAATTACTGCAATAGTCTTGAAATACAGAACATATCCCAGAAAGGGCTCAGTTGTAAATTGGGCAAACACAATATGGGATAAGCCCCAAATGGCTATAGACAGTGCTAAATTAATACTTCCATATTCTACAAAAGATGCTTTAAATGCTATTGAATTAATGAGAGATAAATCATCAAAATACAATATCAATCCTAATAAAATTGGACTAATGGGATTTTCGGCAGGAGGTGCAGTTACAATGGAAGCTGCGTACACTTCAACAACAAAAAATAAACCAAATTTTATTGCTCCAATTTATGCTTGGATGGATATTGTTAATAAACAAAAAGTACCATTATATAAGCCTCAAGCATTTATTTCTTGTGCAAATGATGATGAGCTGGCACCAGCAAGTGTTCAGATTTACCAAGATTGGATTCAGGCCAATGCAAAAGCAGAACTCCATATGTTTAGTGAAGGAGGTCACGGATATGGAATGAATAAAATGGATGGACCTGTTGATGGCTGGTCACAATTATTAATTGATTGGATTCTAGCACTGTGATTAAGAAAATATTCAAATGGCCTATTCTTCTAATTACAAAAAGGAATTCTTGACTCCTTAAATTAGGTTAACCCTAATTTTTTAATGATAATTGTAGAAATTCATTAAATAAAAATGTGACGATCTTATGTTAATTTCATTTTTTAATAAATTTTAACTTTTTTTAATCATTTTTTACTGTTTTTGATCATTTTTTGATCATTTTTGACTGTTTTTGATCATTTTTGATCATTTTTTGGTTATTCCTTGAGTTTTATTTGAAATGCTCTTAACAACCCCTAAATCACTTTTTAATATTTTACATATATTAGTTTACATTAATCAATAATCAATCAGAAATGAAAATCAAAACAATTTTTAAAATCAATATAGCGTTATTGTTTCTTCAAGCCCTTCCACTTTATATTTCATTATTTTCACCAGAATTTAAGATGATGCTTACTTCTGACGCTTTTGGTTCAGACCCATCACCAGATGCATTAATAATTTTTGAACAATTTGCTTTAGTGATAGGCTTATTAGTACTTGGGGTTATCTCCCTTATATATGGCTCACTATCATTTAATGATGTTAGCGTTTTAAAAAGATTATCATTCCTATTTTTTGCATTATCAGGATTTTTTGCTTTGCCAGATTTAATTAATGTTTTTACAGGACAGCCAACTGCTCCGATGCCTGTAATAATTATGGGATTAGTAACCATGGGATTATTTTATTATGGCTCAAAAAAAGGAACTATCTAGATTATGCATATAACCCCCTTATTAAGTTCATTTAGTTCGTTGTATATTGAAAATTATTATGCATAAATCAATCAAAATGAAAAAACTTTTATTAGCACCATTCATCTTTTTTCTATCATGTCAACAACCACAAAAAGTTTCTGAAAAAGAAGTAATGGACACATTTAATGAGTTCTTTTTCTTATTAGATAATGATGTTGAAAAAATTAGAAATCATTTATCTGAAGACTTTATGATTTTTGAAGTAAAAAGAAAATGGAATACAGAGGAATTTATTGATTTTGTAAAAGGATTTGGAAAATTTGAATCTAAAAGAAATTTTAAAAACATCAAGATAGACACTGATTTTAATTCTGCTCATATAAGTCTTGAACATTCTGGGGAATTTCAACTCGAAAAACCAACACCTGATGGAGTAACATCTTTATCATATGAATGGCTAGAAAGCGCATATCTTGTTAAAGAAAAAGGTAAGCTAAAATTCAAGTTTTATTTTTCGGAACAAATTAATGATTGAATAGATAATTTTATAGTCAATATATTGGATTTATTGATTCTTACTATGAAAACAAGGATTTAGAAAATATTGAGTTCAGATATATTGAACTATTATTACACTAATAAAATGAAAAAACTATTTCTTGTTTTAATATTTATTCCATTAATTTCTATGGGGCAATCCGCATATAAATCATATTATGAAAATGGCAATTTAAAAGTTACAGGGGAAGGTTTTTTTGAGGAAATTAAGTGGAAAATTTCTGCAAAAAGCGGACTTAACTTAAGGGAGAGCCCTGATTTAAAGTCAAAAAAAATAGCTAAAGTACCTTATGGAACACTTGTTTCTGTAAAATCAGAGACTGATTTAAAATTAACAATAATTGATACTGATAAAGAAACGGGAATCACGAAATCCATTCAAGGTAAATGGGTTAAAATAGCAGCTGAATTTTTTCTAGGTCCAGGGGATAAAGGTTACTATGAAGATTTAATAGAACCATCTGGTGTTGAGGGATATGTTTTTGATGGGTTTCTTAAAGAAGAGAGATATTTAGTGCATAAACCAGGTGTCTGGACTTATTACTTTGAATCAGGCGTTATAAATGAAGAAGTATTTTATTCAGAGGAAGGAGTTATCAAAAAGATAACTTACGACACTGATGGAGATATAAAAAAAATTGAAGAACACCAAGAAGATGACCCCTGGGGGAGTGACATTATAGTAACTTTTTATAAAAGTGGCAAAGTAAAAAATATGCAAGTGGTTGATACAGGTGGTGCTGTTGATATAAATTTTGACGAAAATGGAAATATACTTGACAGAGGTTTAGGAATAAGCATGAACATTAATTTATCTAAAGACATTGAGAATTTTTATTTTACTCATTCGGAACTGGAAAAAAATAGAATTGAACTAGAACAAAAAACTACTGCAAAACTAACTGAATTTAAAAATGGGCGTTGGATAAGTACGATTGATTCTCTTTCTGGAATTGAGATTAAAAACGGAAAGTGGATTATATTTTATAAAGGAAGAGAAAATTCTTCCAATATTTACGATTTCAAAATACGAAGAGAATTCATAAAGGAGTCTGGTGCTTTATATAAGCCGCTTGAATATCTTACTTTAACAAATGATTCTGGTAATTTAGAGTATTATATAATTCAATATAGTGAGGGATTGTTGAGCTTAAGCTATATTGGGAGAGGAAATACACTAAGTTATAAACCTGAAAAATAAATTTTGATGAAAACTAATTCAATAATAATTTCTGAGAAGAAAAAAGTTTTAAAGTATAGTCCTAAAAATGATGCTTTTGAATGGGAGTTAAATTTTAAACACAGAGTGACTGGAATATCTAGGATAGATGAATATGTATTTGTAACTACAAGTTCTAACTGGGGAAAACAATCTACAAACTTAATTTATTTTGAAAGTGGCGAAAAATTATGGACAAAAGATGAAATTTTTTATTCTATTCATATAATTGATGATTTAATAATTTATGCTAATAAGACAAAACATTTTTGTGGTATTAACTTGAAAACAGGTGTTAATATATTCATTACAAAGTCGCCTTTTAGGTGGTGGGCTACCCCAAAAACAATGTTGTTAAATGGACAATTTTATCTTTACACCTCAAATAAAGTCTTTCTTTTAAATTTAAAAAATGGTTCTATATCTGAATCCAAACTACCAAATAAAATTGACCCTAAAGAGATTAGTTTAGTTTTAGATGAGTTTCAAATAAATATAAATAATTTACCTTCTGCAAATGGAGGTGGAGATGCCCATGCTTTCATTGGTGATGCTTCTGGAGGAGACTTTGGGGGTGGTGATGCTGGTGGTGCAGGAGATGGTGGTGGCGGAGGCGATGCTTGATCAACTTTGTTAATTACCGATACTATTTAGATTTTTTATATTTACAAATTAACAACTATAAATCAATTAAAATGAAAAAAATTTTACTAGGATCATTCATATTATTCCTGTCGTGTGGGCAACAAAATAAATCTGAGAAATCAAGTATTGGATGTAATCAAGAACCTGAATATTTTTTATTAAGACCTGAAGTTGAAAAAGCTTTTGGTTATTCTCACGCAGTAAAAATATGTAATCAAATCAAAATTTCTGGTGCAGTAAGTATGGATGATAATGCTAATCCAACTGCGATTGGAGATATGGAACAACAAATGATTAATTGTTATGCAGATTTAAAAAAAATACTAGAACATTATAATGCCTCATTTGATGATGTTGTGGTTGAGAATATTTTTACTACTGATATGAATAATTTTTTAGAGGTTGCTTCCTATAGAAACAAAATTTACACCAAACATTTTCCAACAGGTTCTTGGCTTGGAGTCAAGGAGTTGGCTTTCCCTGAGTTTATGATTGAAATTGAGTTAGAAGTGCATTTAAGTAATAATTAATCATTATAAATTTTTGAAACGAAGAAAATTTATAAAGGGAACTGCAACGATATTTTCAGGACTTGGACTTTCAGCTTTTTCCTCTAATAGAGGACATGAAAAGAGATCTGAACAAACTTTTGAGACTTACGTAACTAAGGATCAGGAAAAAGTGTCTTATTATAGCAATGTTATCAAAGAAAAAATAAAAATAATCCATATCGCCGACACACATTTGTATATGGACGATGAAAGAGGGATCCCTTTTATGAGTTATAGTAATCGGATGGCAAAAGCCTACAACCAAACAACACATTTCAAAACAGGAGAAAAAACAACCCCGAAAAAAGCTTTTGAACAAGCTCTTGCATTTTCCAAAAAGTCAAATGCTGATGTTATTACGTTAATTGGTGATATTTTCAGTTTCCCTTCTGAACTGGCTATTGAATGGGTTATATCCAAAATAGAAGCTATAGGCATCCCCTATATTTATATTGCAGGTAATCATGATTGGCATTATGAGGGCATGAAGGGTAAATTAGATTTACTTCGTGATAAATGGATAAAAAAACGGTTAATGCCATTATATCAAGGGAATAACCCATTAATGGCAGCATATGATATTAAGGGAGTTAGATTTATAGCCATTGATAATTCAACTTATGAAATAAATGATGAACAATTAAAATTCTTTTCTGATCAAGTTGAATCTGGATTGCCTTTAATTTTATTAATTCATATTCCTATGTATGCACCTGGAAAGAAGATTTCTTTTGGTTGTGGAAATCCATTTTGGGGTGCAAAAAATGATAGCAATTTTGAATTAGAAAGGCGCCCTAAATGGCCAGAAAATGGTCATACCAAAACAACATTTAAATTTTATGAAAAAGTATTTGATTCATCTAATTTATTAGGAATTTTTGCTGGCCATA
>CABYBK010000061.1 GCA_902517245.1 uncultured Bacteroidota bacterium
TTGCTATGACAACTCCTGTATACATGAAAGAAGATGCTGGAAAAAAAGTCATGGAGTTTGTACTACCAAGAAAATTAGATATACAGTCAACACCAAAACCCTTATCTGATAAAGTTCAAGTTTATGAATCAAAACCAGGTTATTTTATTGCCTATTCATTTGGAGGATATGCCTGGGATTGGGTATCAAATAGAGCTATTAAAGTTTTAGAAGAAATAATAAAAAATAATAGTCTTAAAGTGGAGGGGGATCCAATATTATTAGTATATGATTCACCATACAAGGTTATCAATCGAAAAAATGAAATTCTTTTTAGAATTTCACAGGAAGATAATTTTAACTAAACAACCAACGAAAAAGATCGTTTCCATTGGCAAAAAGTACTAGGGCTATTAACAGGAAAAAACCAAACATCTGAGCATATTCCATGAATTTGTCATTTGGCTTTCGTCCAGTTAATATCTCATAAAATAAAAACATAACGTGGCCACCGTCAAGTGCTGGTATCGGGAGAATATTCATAAAAGCAAGTATTATTGATATAAGTGCAGTACTTGACCAAAAACCTTTCCAATTCCATTGACCCGGGAACATATTTCCAATTGCCCCAAAACCACCTAATTGCTTAGCTCCTTTAGTTGTAAATATATATTTAAATTGGGCGACATAATCATGTAAAGTCCAATATCCGTAATCAAAACCTTCAGAGATGCTCTCACCTAAACTTAGATTTTCAAGTTCAAAGGAAAAAGAATCAATCTTTGGATAAATACCTAAAGTGCCATCTGGTGAAGTCTTTATATTGAGCGAATCAATCCTTCCATCTCTTTTATAAACCAAACTAATTAGACGTGACTCATTTGTCATATTATTTTTAAATTCTGTCCAATTGTTTATTTGAGTTTCGTTAATTTTTAAAATTTCATCATTTGACTGTAATCCAATATTTGAGGCTGGAGAACCAGGTATTATACTATCTAAAATAGCAGGTATAACAGGAGAAAAAGGCACCATTTCTCCAGATTCAAACATTTTAGATCCTATATCATCGGGGATTGTAAGTCTTGTTGTTGATCCATTTTGCCGCTTTACTGTCACATTGCTAACATTTCTCAGAAAGAAATACTTGTTAATATCCAAAACATTATCTAACACTTCTCCATTTACAGTTAATATTTGATCTCCCATTTCAAATCCTAATTGCTTTACTACTGGTGATGGTTCAACTCCCATAGGAAGATTTTCAGTGGCAAGAGTGTATTTCCCCCAAACAAAAAGGATCATCATATAAATCAAAAAACCAAGAATTAAATTAAATGTAACACCACCAAGCATAATTATTAGTCGTTGCCAAGCAGGTTTTGATCTAAATTCCCAGGGTTTTGGTGGCTGAAGCATTTGCTCTTTGTCCATACTTTCATCAATCATTCCAGATATTTTCACATATCCTCCAAGTGGTAGCCATCCAATACCGTATGTTGTTTCTCCAATTTTCTTTTTAAATAGAGCAAATTTGACATCAAAAAATAAAAAAAACTTTTCTACTCTTGTTTTAAATAACCTAGCAGGAATAAAGTGTCCTAACTCATGAAGTATTATGAGTAATGAAAGACTCATTAGTAACTGAATAGCTTTTACAGCAAATGGGCTCATATTAAAAATTTAATCCCAGCAAAAGTAATACAATAGCATGCATAATAAAAATCAAATTTTCAGATTTAATATACTTTTTAAGCTTGAGATTATTATATAGGTTTTAAATCTTCTAAATTTGCATAGTTTGTAATTTTTATGATAGAAATTTTAAAAAAGCGCAAGTCATTTATAGCTATTCTAGCCTTAACTTCAATTGTTATTTTAGCATTATTTTATAATGCACTAAAACCAAAAGAAAAATTAGCCATTTACCAGCCCTCAATGGTTAATTATGAATTAGTAGACTCAACCCTTCAACACAAAAAAAAATTTCATAAAATCGCCCCTTTTTCTTTAACTAATCAGAATGGGTTAACTGTAACTGAGAAGGACTATATGAACAAGATTTATGTGGCTGACTTTTTTTTTACAACATGTCCGTCGATTTGCCCAAAAATGACAGCAAATATGGGATTGATACAGGAAAATATTAAAACTGATAATCAAGTATTATTGCTTTCTTTCAGTGTAACTCCTGAAATTGATTCTGTACAACAGTTAAAAAGTTATGCAATAGAAAAAGGTGTAATTGACTCTAAATGGAACTTACTCACAGGCAACAAAAAAGAGATTTATGAACTTGCACGTAAATCCTATTTAGCTGTAAAGACTGACGGAGATGGAGGGGAACACGATATGATTCACACTGAAAATTTTATTTTAGTTGACCCAGAGAAAAGAATCAGGGGGTTTTATGATGGGACTGATATAAATGCCATGGATGAACTACTTTCGGATATTAAAGTTCTTCAAATGGAATATCCGTCTCCATGAGAATTCACAAAAAACCTGATTTTAAATATGGAATTGTCTATTTTTACCCTTTAAAATCATTCTAAATAATGATTCGACTAGATAAGCTCTCCCCGGGTGTTAAGGCAGAAATTGAAAAAATAGATACTGATAAGCTGCCTTTAAAGCTCATTGAAATGGGGTGTTTGCCAGGGAACTTAATTTCCATTGTTCAAAAAGCACCGTTTAATGACCCGTTGTATATAAAAATTGATGAATCCCATCTTGCCATTCGAAAAGAAACAGCTAAAGATATTTTTGTTCGTTTAATATAAATAGTCCATGAGTAAATCTTTAAATATTGCTTTATTGGGCAATCCAAATACGGGAAAAACATCGCTCTTCAATTCTCTCACTGGTTTAAGCCAAAAAGTTGGAAACTATCCAGGTATCACCGTTGAGAAGAAAGAAGGGATTTGTATGTTAAATAGGACAACAAAAGGACATATAATTGACCTTCCAGGCACCTATAGCCTTAATGCATCTTCTATCGATGAGAGTGTGGTTATCGAAACATTATTAAATAAAACCGGTAAAGATTTTCCTGATGTATCAGTTGTGGTAACTGACGTCGAAAATCTGAAGCGGAATCTACTTTTATTTACACAAGTAAAAGATTTGGGAATACCTACTTTGCTAGTTATTAATATGGCAGATCAAATGAAAAGAAAAGGTATTTCTTTAGACATACCAGTTCTAGAAAAAGCTTTAGATACTAAAATAGCTTTAATTAGCACAAGGGATAATAAAGGTCTGGAAGTTTTTAAAGAGACTATTTTAAATTATAGAAAATTCTCTACTGATCCTTCGATATCTATAGAAACAATTGATAAGGAATATTTTCAAAATCTTGGAAAAGCTTTTCCTAACCAGTCTATTTATAAATTATGGCTGGTAGTTACCCAAGATGTTAATTTTATAAAAATTGATAGAAAAAGAGTCTCAGACGCCACAGACTTCAAAACTGTGACACCTAGTTATCTCAAGCGTTTACAGCAAAAAGAGACCATTAAGAGATATCAGTTTATCAATAACGTTTTAAAGCAAGGGCTAAAAGTTGATCGTGAATCTGCCACTGACTTAAGAAGCCGTTTCGATCGAGTTTTAATTCATAAGTTTTGGGGATATATAATTTTCTTTATCATTCTGGCGACTATTTTTCAATCCATCTTTGATTGGAGTAGTATTCCGATGGATTTTATAGACTCAACTTTTGCGAATTTAAGCGAAACTTTAAAAAATAAATTACCGCGAGGTGTTTTTACCAGCCTATTAACCGAGGGTATAATTCCTGGATTAGGTGGAATAGTGATATTTATCCCACAGATTGCTTTTCTATTTCTATTTATTTCAATTTTAGAAGAAACAGGATATATGAGTAGGGTAGTTTTTTTGATGGATCGCGGTTTACGTAAGTTTGGTTTGAGTGGAAAAAGTGTAATTCCTTTAATTTCTGGAACTGCTTGTGCTATTCCAGCTGTCATGGCTACAAGAAATATTGAAAATTGGAAGGAACGTTTGATCACTATATTGGTTACTCCTTTCACAACCTGTTCAGCTCGACTTCCCGTTTATGCAATTCTAATTTCATTAGTAATTCCAGAAGGTTCTTTTTTTGGATTAAATTATAAGGGTCTAATGCTGATGACTTTATACCTTATTGGTTTTGGGATGGCTCTTTTTGCTGCATGGATTCTAAGTAAAACTTTATCTATTAAGTCAAAAAGTTATTTTGTTGTAGAGTTGCCAAATTATAAAATACCTTTGCTTAAAAACGTCGGTATAACAGTTTGGGAGAAGACTAGGACTTTTGTGACAGAAGCTGGTAAAATAATTTTAGCTATTTCAATTTTACTTTGGATTTTGGCTTCTTATGGTCCAGGAAGAAACTTTAACGAAGCTGATCAAATTGTGCTTCAAAATTATCCGGAGCTTAATCAAGAAGAGATGGAAATTAAAGTAAACTCTTATAAACTGGAGAATTCATACATCGGAATTCTTGGAAAAACTTTAGAGCCGTTGATTTCACCTTTAGGCTATGATTGGAAAATTGGAATTGCTCTAATAAGTTCATTTGCGGCAAGAGAAGTTTTTGTAGGAACATTAGCTACTATATACAGTGTAGAAAATGATGTGGAAGATACTATTAAAAATAAAATGGCCTCAGAGGTTAGAGCAAATGGGGAGCCATTATTCAATTTAGCGAGTGGAATTTCCCTTATGCTTTTTTATGCATTTGCAATGCAGTGTATGAGTACTCTTGCAATTGTAAAAAAAGAAACTAATTCTTGGAAGTGGCCTACAATCCAACTTTTTGGAATGACAATTTTGGCTTATATTATTGCTTTCTTAACCTATCAATTTTTAGCTTAATGGATTGGATTCAAACAATTTTGGTTATAGTTTCAGCTATTGGCGCTCTTATGTTTCTACTTAGAAAATTCATTTTTAAGAAACAAAATTCCAAAAATAATAACTGTGATGAAGATTGTGGGTGTCATTAATTTTATTTAGTGATTCTTGTATTATATACAAATAGCATATATTTAAAAATAAATTGAAACAAACTTAACATGACAAATTCAAACAGACTATTTTATGGTAGTTGTTTTGCGTTAATTACAACAGCTTTTTCATTTAGTATTCGTGCCGGGATTTTACCCCAGTTGGCAG
>CABYBK010000062.1 GCA_902517245.1 uncultured Bacteroidota bacterium
TAGAGTCTTGAAATAGCTGCTTCTTCAGAAGCATGAAGAAATGAATTATAGCTTCGCTCGGGAAGGCCATACATGATTTCTGTTGAGTCTGTGAATTGAAAGTTTTCTCCAAAAAGATCTGTTAAAGTAACTGCTGCTGCACGAGAAATAACCGAGTGCCCACTAGTATATTCTGGAAAAGGAGGGGTCTGAAGTAACGGGAGCCATTCTTCATCATAATATTGATTAATTAAAGTTTCGGGACGAACGATTAAAGTTTTCCACTTTTCGTCCCAACAACTAATAAATGCATCAAAAAGAGATATGGAAACGTTAGCGTAAGCATTAACTGTATCTTCAAAAGAACTTTTTGCTTGACGAGTAGCAACAGATGTAATTCCTATCCAATGTCCTCCTGGTGTAATTTTTTTGGTAGCAAACATTGAATGCCCTTTATGGTGTGTGACATATGGATTACAATCCCAAAATTTTGCGATATCTACCTGTTCTTGCGTAAGATTATTAGTCAGCTCAAAGACTTCATTTAATTGTTTTTGAAAGGGACTACCCTTTTTTAAGTCCAAAACTAGTGGGTCTTTAGGAGGAAACTGATTTGATGAATCTAATACCATCGTTCTAATTTCTGGCCAGTGCGGCTCAATTCCATCCATATAATCTGGAGGTGTGGGTTTCCAGTACTGATCTGCTTCTTTAATAGAGTACTTAGGAAAAGTTCTAGTTTGACTGTACATGTCATTTTTAGACCATTTTAAGATCTCATCGACTACCTTATTTGCATAAGTTCTGGAAGCAAGTATGACCTTTTCGGGTACTCCAAATCCTTTTAATTTTTGGTGAAATTTTTCTTCAAAAGAATTCATCTTATTTGATGAGAAAATAAGAGTCTTTCCCACACTATTAAATGCAAAAATTGATGCTAGCTTGATATTAACATTAGTATCCTTTGTTTTTGGAATTTCAGTAAGTTCTTTTACCTGGCCAACAAGACTATTGTATTTTTCGGGGTTATGGATTGCGATAATTTCGTAGGCTGCAATTGAAGGGTATAAATACACACGAGATGCTACCGGTGGTGAAAAAATATCATAAACAATGATATTAGTAAGGTTTTGCATGACTTCTTGAAATAACTCAGGATCATTTAATTTTTCACGATATGATAGGTCATTATTTTCAGTACAAGAAAAATGGAGAAAAAATAAAATAAATAAAGCTAGCCTAAAAAATTTCATTAATATTTACTCATGTTTAATATGTTCAAAAAATGGGTGTAAAAATAACACTTTTCGTTTAAAAAAGTTCTTAAAGGAATCTGTAATATTTTCACCTACTGCTTCTCAAAAGCAAGTAATCTACTTTGATTTTGCGTTACAAGAATAAGAATCTTCCCATTTTTCAACTGAATACTTTCGATTTCTCTAGCATCGCCAAAGACATGAAAACCAGAATGTTGGGAATCAATTACTTTTTGTTTACCCATTTTATCTATTTCCATTATACTACCTTGGAAAGCATCAAAGTTTCCTTCAAAAGGAGGACCACCAAAGTCGTTACCTATCATAAAAATAGATCGATCAAAGCCAGTTCCTATGACAAGAAAGTCATTTATTGGTCCTAACTGAAGTGGAGCTGGGAGAGTTCTTATGTTAAATTGACCCGAACCAAGGTTTTCAACCCATTTAGAAGTGTCGTGTTTTGCAAATAGTAAACTATCATTTATCAAATATCCTTTTTCTTGATAATAATCTATATTAGCTTTTGAAAAGGAATGGTAACTATTAAATTCTTTTCGAAATAAGGGGCTCTGTTGGGTTAAATTATCCCAAAATTGGACAGGAAACATGTCCAAATCACCTTTTTTATTTTGCTGTGAATTAAACATAAGCGGATCCACACTTCCATTTTTATCTATATCTCTAGTGGAAATTATTAAAGGTGTTTCGGAAGAAATAGAAAGCATATTATTCTTTCCTAGATTTCCTAAAAGGAAATCTAAATCACCATCATTATCACAATCCAGTACCTCAATTGAACGCCATAAGCCAGTTGCTTCATCTAAGGTCTCTGATCTAAGACGTTTAAAACCATCTTCTAGGTTTAAAAAAACAGCTATGGGGCTGTATTCTCCCACTATAATTAGATCTTCCCTTCCGTCATTATTTAAGTCACTCCATTGGGCATCAGTAACTAAACCAAACTCACCTAAATCTGGTAAAATAACATTAGTAGAATCTTCAAAATAGCCATTATTATTTTTTAGCAGATAACTATAATCGCCTAGTGGATATGCGCCAGGTTTATTGTGGCCTCCAATAAATAAATCTATATCACCATCTAAATCGTAATCAACTGGTCTTACAACACAACCATTGGTGCTTAAATTTGGTACTCGTTTGGGATCGCTTGTGAAATTTCCGTAACCATCATTTAGTAATAAACGATCATTATAGAGATCTGATCCAGCTTCAAATTGATTGCCCCCTGATACAAGATAAAGGTCTAAATCTCCATCTTGATCAGCATCAAAAAGAGTCATACTCTCAACCTCATAACGTTTATCTTTCTCAGAGTTAAATAAATCTTTAGAATCAAAAGTACTTTTTGAATTCTGAGTATAAATTTTTGGGGAATAAAAAGAAGAACTTCCTACAATAAAGTCTTCTGCTCCATCTCCATTGATATCTCCTACTGCTAGGCAAGGTCCATTTTGTGAAAGCTTATGGGGTAAAAGACGTTGTTTAAAAAAATCTTGAACATTCTTTTCTTCATGAAAGTAGTTGATGTTGTATTGATCCGCAACTTCCTTGTATGAAAGATCTATTTTTTGATCTACAAGAGGAAAATCAATTGTCTGGATTTTCTTAGCATCGCTTTGGTTCAGTAAGTGTCTTTTATTTATCTCTGGATAATCTATTTTAGTTAATGATCCATTTGGCCATAAAACTTCGACAGAGCTTAATTCACTCTCTTCACCCAAGCCAAAGTAAACTATAGGATCTACTGATGACATATATCCTCTGGAGATTTGTTGCTCTTGAAATTGGAAATCACCATTAGAGTTTCGGGCAACAATCTTTGCGCCAAGCGCATTAGGATTTTGAGAATCACCTTTAAGTTCTAATTGAATATAGTTAGGACTTATTTCTTTATTCATAAGGTTATTTTCAAAAACAAAAGCTTTATCGTTTATATTATTTACCACATAATCTAAGTCACCATCAAGATCTAAGTCACTAAATACAGCACCATTTGAAAAAGATGAAATCTTTAAACCCCAATCCTCCCCTTTGTCTTCAAAAGTTAAATCTCCATTATTCCTGTAGGCATAATTTGGAATTTTTACAATAGGGATTGAGTCTAAAAGTTTAGCAACGGGTGTGTAAGGACCAGCATCTAGTCGATAGTTTGCAAAGTCCATATCGGTAATATCCCTTGGAAACCCATTAGTTATTAGTAAATCTTTTTGTCCGTCGTAATCCAAATCAGCAAATAATGGAGACCAACTCCAATCAGTTTGATAAACACCTGAATATTGTCCTATTTCGATAAAAGGAAGCTCAGATCCATTGTTTTTGAATAACATATTACGCATATGTTGGCTTTGATAGCCCCATTTCTTATTTAATACATTTTGAAAGAATGAACTTTTAGCAATTGTTGTTTTTCGTCGCTCATGACTTTCACCTAACATATCTAATGAAATTATATCTGTATAACCGTCATTATTAAAATCTCCTGCGTCGGAACCCATTGAGAACTTACTTTGATGTAAAAGATGCTCATCAATTTCATTTTTAAAAGTTCCATCTTGTTGATTGATGTACAATAAATCATTAGTTAAGTAGTCATTTGTTATGAAAAGATCTACCCACTGATCTTTATTAACATCAAGTGGGGTTACACTCAAACCAAAACCTTCAATATTTATTCCCGCTTCTTTTGTTACATCTGTAAAACTATTGTCTCCATTATTTTTATAGAGCTTGTCATTACTAGGCGCGCTCCCATCAGTTATTTTTTTTCGATAGTTGGTAGGTATACTTTCATTCTGTTCATTATTTAGTACATATAAATCCAAATCTCCATCACGATCATAATCAATAAAACTAGCTGCCATACTATTTCCTGAATCAGCAACCCTGTATTTTTCAGCTTCTTCTTTAAAATAAGGAAAACCATTATTATCTAACCCCTGATGGATATAGAGTCGATTATTACGATTTTCATCTTTCATTGCCACAGCTATGTAAATATCCATCCAGCCATCCGAATTTACATCTGCAACAGCTACTCCCGTAGACCAATATTTATCCGAGTTTAGTTTGGCATTTTTTGTGATTTTTTTAAATTTTAATTTCCCTTGATTCAGATACATTTCATTGGAAACCATGTTCCCAGTAAAAAAAAGATCAGGAAGACCGTCTTTGTTAAAATCTGACACAGCGACCCCACCACCGTTAAAAATGTATTCATTGGTAAGAATATTGAAATCTTCTGTTTCAGTAATAGTGTTT
>CABYBK010000063.1 GCA_902517245.1 uncultured Bacteroidota bacterium
CCCAAAAACAGACTTTAAATTTACGCGTAACCAGCTAAAAAAGATTTCAAAATATGCTGTAGATATTGCTATAGCAATTATTAAAAAAGGGAAACGTTCCACTCCTTCATTATTATTTGATAAAAAACGAAGAATTTCTATATTATAATTAAAATAAATTGGCACCAAAAAAAGTATAATAATCAATGGAAATAATAATACAAACCACATTAAACGATCGCGTTCATCTTTATCTTTGGCATCACTAAAAAATTTAATTAAAGTATGTTGAACTCCAAAAGATATAAAGGGCTGAACCAAATTTGAATTGGCCAAAAGAGCAACTATTAAACCCTGAAATTCCTTTCCTGGAAAGCTAGGATATAAAAAAAGCATATTAGCACCACCAATTATAAAAGCAAAGCATATACTAATTAGATTATAAATGGATTGTTTAGCTACAATTCCCATAAGTCTAGCTTGTTTTCTTAAAGTACTGAAAATATCCCAATATGATAATTCCGATTAAAAAAATCATAAAACTAGCCCATCTTATAATAGTTCCGTTTTTAATAACTTCGGGTTCAAATCTAAATTCAATTTGGGTTGAATTCGCTGGAATTGATAAGCCCCTTAAGACATAATTTACATTGAAAATTGATGACGGAACACCATCAATATCAGCTTTCCAACCTTTGGGATAAAACATTTCAGAGAAAACAGCAAACTGACGTACATTATTATTTACTCTATACTTCAAATAATTTGGTTTGGCATCAACAAGCTTAATTTTAGACAAAGAATCCTTGACATATAACATTTCTGTATTTACAGTTAAGTCCTTTTTTAAAATCAAAGCGGTGTCTGAAAAATTTGTATTGTTCAATTTTTCTATCATATCATCCGGATTATTGACTTCTTTTAAATTGGAGACGAACCAAACAGGCCCCAAAGCATTAGGATTAATTAGAGGTTTCAATTCTTTATTTTCTTCATCAGGCAACAGAATATATTTAATATTCAGAAAATCTAAAATTCTACTATTTTGTTTCGAATTGTAGGCATTGAAAAGTTCTTCAAATCTTCTGGGTTTTGCTCCATGATACCCTCCAATAGCATTGTGAAAATAAGAAGTTCGTCCTCCAGTTAATCCTAATTGGGGTTCAAAAACACGATATCGACTAGTATCCTGTTGAATTGTAGCGTCAGCTTTAGTTTGAACAAAAGGGGATGATGCTTTACGAAATGAAACAAAACTATCATTATCTACATATCTATTAGCTATTCCAAGTAAATCAAGTGATAAAATTATAACAACAAATCCCATAGCTAATTCCTTTTTGATTTTTGTTGAATGATATAAGTAGAATATTAAAATTAATGTAGCACAAAAAAATATTGCTCTTAAAATGTCTTCTAGAAAAATTGATACCCTAGCACTTTTTATTTGGGAAAATAGGTCAGATCCATAAATTTCTCTTAAATAAGAGTCGTTTATCCCAGTGAATGAAAGCATATTCTTAGAAAAATAAACAATTAATAATAGTAATATTGGAATAATTGCAATTTTTATAAATTGATTAAATTTTAATTTTTTTTCATTATAAAATAGATGATAAAGGCCTATAGATGCTGAAAGAGGTAAACAAATCTCTAGTATTACTTGAATTGATGAGACCGCACGAAATTTGTTATAAAAAGGAAAATTATATATAAAAAAATCTGTTATTATCGGTACATTTTTTCCCATAGAAAGCAAAAGTGAGAGTAGCGTTCCAAAAATTAAGGTGTTACGCATTGGACCTTTAGATAAGATGAATCCAAATAATGCAAAAAAGAACACTGTAATGCCGATGTAAGCAGGTGCTTCGAGTATTGGCTGTTTACCCCAATAGGTCGGAATATTTTTAGTAAATCGTGAAGCTTGACCTGGACCTACTCCATTTCTAATTAAAAAGTCATAAATACCATGATCAGTTCCAAGATCTTCACTGGATCCACCACCCTGAATTCTAGGAACTATAAGGTTAAGACTTTCAAAAATACCATAACTATATTCTGTAATGTAATTATAATCAAGTCCTGTAGATTGTTCTTTGAGACTACCATCTACATTAAATTTTAATTCACTTGGACCACGAGTACTAAAATCTGCGTATTCAGCAGTTGCTAATAGAGGAGTTGCATTGAGTCCCAATGCTATTAGTCCAGAAGCAGTTAATGCTAAAAGGGACATTAAAAAACTTTTTCCATGTCTTTGTTTAATTGAATAATATCCGTAAAAAAGAACAAAAATCCCCATCAACATTATTAGATAATATGTCATTTGATAATGATTAGATCGAATTTGCATTCCAAGTGCTAAACTTGTAATTGTAACACCTAAAAACCAGCGTTTTTGAAATAAGAGTATAATACCAGCTATTACAAAAGGAAAAAAACTAATTGCTAGTGCTTTTGTATTGTGTCCTACCTGGATAATAATTAGAAGATAAGTTGAAAACCCAAATGCGATGGATCCAAAAATTGCTACAGGCCAAGGCATTTTGATAATTATTAAAAGCAAATAAGCTCCGAATAGGTACAAAAATAAAATATGCGCAGGGCGAGGTAAAATTCGAAAAAAACTATAAATAGGACTTAATACATCCGCAGGGTACTTTGCCCCTAATTGATATGTTGGCATTCCTCCGAATGCATTATCAATCCAATAGGTTTCTTTACCAGTTTTAACTCTAAAGTCTTTTAGTTGCCTAGACATTCCATCGTATTGACGAATATCTGATTGTAAGAGTGTTTTACCAGAAAGCAAAGGATGATAAAATAATAAAGCCAATAATGCAAAACCTAATGTAATAATCACATGAGGAATTATTCCTGAAGAAAGTGCGGTATTAATCCACTTCTTCATAATCGATATATTCACCTAGAGAATCAGAAGTTGTCTTTTTCTTTGTGTGTGATTTAGGATTTTTATCAGGAGTATTGCGAGTGTTTTTTTTAATCAAGCTAGAAATCAAGAGTCTAAACAAAAATGGTGATATCAATCTTATAAGATAAATACCCCCTAAAAAAAATAATAAAAACTTAAAAAACACTTTTAATTAGTAATTTATAATTCAAAAGTAACTATTTAGTATCGAATTTGCGAAAATTTGTAATGTATTAACAGGCATCATTTTAAAAAATCATAAATTCTTACATTATATTTGTTTAATGGTTTCTTTAAGGCTCGCGCTAGCTTTTTTTCTTTACAGTATCTTTATAAAAGCACAGTATACGGACCAAATTAATTCTAATCGTCCAGGTGCATCAATAGGGGCATTTGCTGTTGGCAAGGATGTTATACAGGCTGAAATTGGTCTTGCATTTCAACAATATACTCATAGTGGTTACAACAATTCAATATTTCAAGGAGGTATTGGTTTTATGACATTACGATGGGGATTTTTGAAAGAAACTCTTGAATTAACAATAGAAAGTCAATATTTAAGAGGTTCTTTGAACTCTAAAATAACTTCTGTTTCTAATCGTTCATCCAAAAATGGTTTTTTGCAAAATTTTATAGGAGTTAAATATTTAATTTTTGATCCGTTTAGAAAAGAAAGAGAATTAAATGTTTATAGTTGGAAAGCTAACAATGGATTCAAATTGCGAGATCTTATTCCAGCTGTATCTATGACTTTAGGGACCAACGTTAGTTTTGAAAAAGAAAACCCTTTTCCCTTCAACAATGTTTTTGGAAATATTTATCGTCCAATTTTCTTTCAAAACTTAGGTGTCCCAGTGGATAAGGAACCCTTTTTTCATTTACGTGGAACTCTTGCTACTCAATCTCATTTTCTTGGCTCATGGGTTTTTGTTACAAACTTCACATATGATAGATATTTATCAATAGACCCGATGATGACACATATTTTAACTTTGACTCACACAATTAATCCTCTATGGTCAGTTTACATCGAACATCAAGGAAGTAATAGTGATCTTTACAGATACTCTTTGTTTCGTACGGGTTTTGCATATTTATATTCTGACAATATTCAAGTTGAAGCAACATTAGGAGGGTCAACAAAAAGTACCCCAAGTAGAATATTAGCAAATGTTGGAGTATCTTACAGACTTGATTTTCATAAAGATTTCATCTCTGCTGAAGAAATTCAATCTAAGGCTTTAAAAAAAGAGGAGAGAAATCTTAATAAAACATTAAAGAAAGACACCAAAAAAGAGCGCAAGCGTAACCGTAAAGCAAAACGTAATTGAGTGATATGATAAGGAATATTGTCATTAAGGAAGCTAAGACTCAAGAAGAATTACATGCTTTTGTAAAGTTTCCATTCACATTATACAAAGACAGTCCATATTGGGTTCCTCCTTTAATTAAGGATGAGATTGAAACAATTGACCCTAATTTGAATCCTGTTTATCAAAATGCAGATGCACGTTTTTTTCTAGCATACAAAGAAGAAAAAGTTGTTGGGAGAATAGCTGCAATTATAAACTGGATA
>CABYBK010000064.1 GCA_902517245.1 uncultured Bacteroidota bacterium
CAAGTATTTTTTCAAGACAAAGGCTTTTACTATCATAATAGAATTTGTAATAGATTTTAATTATTTATATTGATAAAATTAAATTATTTTTTGATTTTTTAAAATTATGTCTATTTTTATATAGGTTTAAACAATCATTATTTATTTTATGATTGATTTTTATTATTATATAAGTTGTGTTTAAAGATTATTAACTTTGTATAATGAAAGATGTTATTATAATTGGTGCTGGACCAATAGGGCTTGCCTGCGGAATTGAAGCTGAGAAAAAAGGACTTGATTATCTAATATTTGATAAAGGGTGTTTAGTAAACTCCCTTTACAATTACCCGCTGAACATGACATTCTTTTCAACATCTGACAAGCTTGAGATTGGTGAAGTCCCATTTATATCACACAATTCTAAACCAACAAGAGCAGAAGCACTAGAATATTATAGAAGGGTAGCTTCTCAATGGGAGTTAAACTTAAAATTATATGAATCCATAAATAACATTGAAAAACTTGAAAATAATTTTAGCATTACAACTTCTAAAGGAAAATTTAGCTCAAAAACAGTTGTGGTTGCTACTGGATTCTATGACAAACCATTTATGTTAAATGTCGCAGGTGAAAACTTATCAAAAGTTAAGCACTATTACACTGAACCCCATCCATATTTCGGAATGGATATTATCGTAGTAGGAGCTGCCAATTCTGCAGTAGACGTTGCCTTAGAAACATATCGAAAGGGCGCAAAAAGCGTAACAATGATTATTCGTGAAAAGGAAATAGGCTCTAATGTTAAATATTGGGCTCGGCCAGATATTATCAACCGAATTAAAGAGGGTAATATAAAAGCTTATTTTGAAGCTTCAATAATTGAAATTAAAGAAGATGTTGTCTTATTTGAGGATAAAATGGGTAAGCACGAAATTTCTAATGATTATGTATTAGCTATGACAGGGTATGAGCCTAACTTTGAAATGTTAGAAAAATTAGGTGTTAAATTTCATGATGATCCCTTTAAAACTCCAGTATTTAATGATAAAACTATGGAATCAAACTCAGAAGGTGTCTATCTAGCAGGAGTTGTATGCGGAGGATACAAAACAAATAAATGGTTTATAGAAAATTCAAGGGAGCATGCTTTAACTGTTATGGGAGCGATTGAAATAAAAAAAAAATTAGAAGTGAATTGATTCTTAAGTTGTAATAAGTTCATTTTATTTATATTGAAACAATGTTATTTTCACTTTTTTCCATTTTCATTACCATACTTTGGATAGTAATTGGAACTTCAAAAGTAAAACTTCATCCTTTTTTAGTTTTATTAAGTGCATCTTTTTTATTAGCAATACTTCTTGACATCAAGCCTATTGAAATGATAATACTTATCCAAAAAGGATTTGGAAACATTATCCAAAATATAGGATTGCTCATCCTTTTTGGAACAATCATTGGAATTGCTTTAGAGGAATCAAATGGTACTTTATCTATAGCACAAGGAATCTTAAAACGACTAACTCGTTTGCCACTACCATATGCGATAAGCTGTATAGGGTATCTGGTTTCTATTCCTGTTTTTTGTGATGCTGCTTTTGTCATACTTTCACATTTAAATAAAACTTTGTCCAAAAAAACAAAAACCCCATTGGTTGGACTAACAGTTGCCCTATCAACTGGTTTATTTGCTCCGCACGTTTTAGTTCCTCCAACACCCGGTCCTTTAGCCGCGGCATCAAATCTTCAGCTTGAGAACATTTTATTATTGATTTTTATGGGTGGCATAATTGCATTTATACTTATTATTATTGGAGGCTCTTATGGAAACTATCTTATCAAAAAAAATAAATATACTTTTGAAGAAGGAGATGAAGACCAAAGTAAAAATGAGAAAATAAGTGATCTTCCTGGCTTTACTTTAGCAATTTTACCAATTTTATTTCCTATAATTTTAATGGGGGCTGGAACCTTAATTAAATTCTTACCACCTGATTTTATAATAATAGATTTTTTAAACCTTATAACTCAGCCTACTTTTGCTTTGGGAATTGGAATGCTTTTTGCTTTTCGCCTTTTTATAAATAATAATAAAACTAACATAAACAAATCGATAAAAAAGGGGGTTATTCAGGCAGCTCCTATCTTAATTATCACTGGAATGGGAGGGTCATTAGGGAGTATTATTCAAACAATTCCATTACACGATTTTGCAAAAGATATTTCATCTTATCAGTCGCTCGGCATATTAATACCTTTTGGAATCGCAGCCTTGCTAAAAACAGCTCAAGGTTCTTCAACTGTAGCTATTATAACTACCTCATCTATTGTTTTTCCATTATTACCTTTACTAAATCTAGACAGTGAAATTGGAAAGGTTTGGGTGATCATGTCCCTTGGTGTAGGATCAATGACTGTTTCGCATGCAAATGATTCCTACTTCTGGATAGTTTCACAAATGAGTGGAATGGATGTAAAAACAGCCTATAAAACCCATACAATGGGGACATTACTCCAAGGAGTTATTGGGTTTATTATCGTATTTACAGGGTATTCGTTATGGAGGGTTTTTTAAACCTTTAGTAGGAAGAATATATAAGTTCTAACTTTACTTTTTTGTCATTTAAATTAGAGGCTGGATGAGATCCTACCAGTACAGCTCCCAGGGGGTTTAAAGTAGCAGCTATTGGATAGTTAAATGTTTCTTCATCAAGACTTTTTCTTGCCTTAATAGCAAATGGATTTTCTATATCACCAGTAACAACTAATCCTAGGTCATGATTTACAGAGTCGTTTCTTATAATATTTGAAATATGGCTTGTCAAATTAAACTTGTAACGGTAAGGGTTGCTGTTTTCATCAAGTTCTAAAATTCCCCCAAAATTTTGTTTATTGGAATTAGCTCCAAAATTAGATACGGATGCATCTATAATGTAATCAGACAATGGTGCCCCAGAATTATAATTAAACAAATAAAGTCGCTTAGCAATAAGTGATTCTAGTTTATTCATTTCTGGATCAATATAAAATATTAGGTTTGCCTCATTAATCAAAAAACTTTCTGTTCTTAAGTCTTCCAAAAGTGAATTTGAATCTGGATTTATATCAGAAAACAATCTAATTTTTCCATGAAGATGGCTGCTCTGCACAAACAACTTGTCAGTAGGGTTATTATTCTCTGATAATAGAATGCGCTGTTCAACAGCTGATTCAAAAGCTGAGTTTTTTAGTGTATTTATTTGGGTTCCCCCTAGACTTATTGAAAGTTCTTTTTCAACCTTATTTATCTCGTCATCTGATAAGTCGCCTACTGTTCCGTTTGTATCGTAATCATCAAATTCATACAATACTTTTATCTCTGCATTCTGAATATCGAGAAGCATATACAAGTCATCTGAAAAATTATCAGCTTTTATTATTAACCCTCGCATAACTTGATTGAAAGCATCGCTCCCTGATAAGTCATCAGTCCCTTCTAAATCGATAAGTCTTTTTTGAAAAAAAGTTGGTTCTAGTGGTATGTTTAGACGAGGAGATAATCTTGTTTCAACACGAGTTGTTTCGTCAACATCGGTTGTTTCAGGGTCATCAGGATCAGCATCAAGAGAGTCAATTACTCCATCATTATCTGAATCATTTGTGTTAGAAAAAAAAGGTATTTCAAGATAAACACTTTTAACTGTTTCGTTTTCTTGTATGAGATTGACATCTGTTTGATCTTCTTGATCCTCAAATTGCTGCCTATATTGACCAAAAATAGGATCAGAACCTAAATTGAGTTGAGTAATGAAACTTGCCTCCGCTCTTCCAAAAACAGGATGATTTATAGAACCCAACTGAGCTAGAGGCTGCCTGTTGGATTCAACTTCCTGAATACTCTCTTGAAAAGTAAAAGCAGGGACTGATCTTGAATTTGTTTCCAAAGTAAGATCTGATAAAAGGACCTCTCCAACAGGATAAAAATCTTGATTACAAGAAATAAACACCAACAGTGTAAGGGTTCTTACAAAAAAATGGAAAGAAGGCAGTTTCAAGAGTTTTGCTATTAAAGTTTATTGTTATAAAATTCAATATATGTTTCCTCATTCTTGGATTGTGAAAAATCTAAATGCGGTTTATTGCACTCTTTTATTTCATTAACAACTGAGTCAGGTAAATTCTCGGATGCCATAATAAGTCCATCTGAATTTTTAATGGCCAGTCTAGAAAGCCCCTCAAAATTTGGTTTTTTTTTAAATCTTCAATTAATTCATTATTGATTTTATCAAAAGCTACCTTTTCATAAAACTTTTTTGACATATTCCCTTCGAAGTCTGGTTCATAAAATGAACTAATAATCTTACTTTCTAAAAACAATGGTTCGTCTGCAAAATAAGTCTTCAGATAAAGTGGGAATAGAGCTGTAAACCATCCATGGAGATGAATTACGTCGGGAGACCAATTTAATTTTTTAACAGTT
>CABYBK010000065.1 GCA_902517245.1 uncultured Bacteroidota bacterium
GATGCAACTGGATGTAAAATCTCACTCCCAATATATTGTTGATTCTCATAAAGAATTTCAAGTGTTAATTCATTGCCAATATTATAGGGTATAGTATCTAAGGGATAATAGGTTCCACTATTGCCTTTTTCAGTAAACTCAAAAAGATTATTTTTAAGATCTCTTATTTGAACTTTTGCTCCACTTGCAGCCCCCCTAAGGTTTTCAAAATAAGGAGATGTTTTGGAAAGTAGAATGAATTGTTCTGTTTTTTGATTCTCTTTAATCCAATTTATATGCCCCTCTATTACGAGGCGTTCACTAGAATAATTTAAATCTACATCAATCAATTCCTCACAAGCTGCAAAGAGAATAATTATACTTCCGAGTGTTAAAATTTTTTTGAACATTTATTAAAATTTAAAATTATAAGTTACAGAAGGAATAATTCCAAATATTGATAGCCGAATGGCTTCATTTTGTCCAGTATCAATGTTCTTTTGAAACCGAATATTAGCCGCATTTTGTCTATTATAGGCATTAAATACACTAAACACCCATTGACCTGAAAATGCTTTATCTTTTCTATTGGGACTATAAATAGCTGAAATATCAAGACGGTGGTAATTGGGAAGTCTACTACTGTTTCTAATTTCATAGTTTGGAATTGAAAAATTCATAAACTGATATTGCGCCTCTGGATAAGTGATGGGTTGTCCTGTTTGAAATAAGAAATTTGCATTGAAATCCCAATTATTATTTAGTCCATAATTTGCTGTAATTGATATATCATGAGTTTTATCATAAGGAGTTAAATACCAGTCTCCATTATTAATACCAACTTCTGATGATGTTCTTCCCGGTGTTCTTTGTTTAGAACGAGACAATGTATAGGCAATCCATCCAGTTAATTTTCCTTCGTTTTTTCTAACTAAAAGCTCTATCCCCCTCGCTTTAGCCTCTCCAACCAATAAAACCTGTTCAATAGCATCATTTGCAATTAATTCTGCTCCATCTATATAATCTAATCTATTCTGAATTAATTTATGAAAAACCTCAAATTCTAGATTATATCGATTAGATTTAAATGTTTTAAAATAACCTATTGCAAATTGATCAAGTATTTGTGGATCTATAAACTTTCCACTTGGAGCCCAAATATCTATTGGGGTAGGGGAGTTAGTATTAGAAATTAAATGTAAGTATTGGACCATACGATTGTAACTAACCTTGAAAGACTGGTAAGGTCTATTTTGATACGCAAACGCTAAGCGAGGTTCTAAATAAAGAAAGTTTTTTAATACAGTTCCTCTTGAATAATCAATTTTGCCATTAGGTTCTGAGCCTTGATAGATTTTTAATGCTGAGTTGTAAAATAATGGATCGTCATTGAGATAGGTGTTTAATGTTTGTCCAAGACGAATAAAATTACTTAATCTTCCTCCAAATTGAATACTGGCCTTAGAGCTAAACTGATAATTAATTCCGGTATATAGAGAGCTTTCTATGGCATATTTATCAGTTAGTTTATTTACTTGAATTGATGAATCTTCTTTTGTAGGTTCAATAAGACCAGGATCAAATTTGTAGTAAATGCTATTTAGTCCATATTCTAATTTTATTTTTTCTGATAAATAGTGTTTAAAGTCGTATTTCAAATTCATATTTACAATACTTGAATTCCATTCAAAATCAGCAAAGCTGAAATCTAGTTTGTAATCATAATCTGAATAAATAAGAGATAAGTTTGAAAATAATTGGTTAGAGAACAAATGATTCCAACGAAAATTTGCAACTGAATTACCATAGGCATTATTGAATAAGTTTGAGATATCAAAAACGTCTCTTCCAAAATATCCAGATAGGTAGAGGTTATTTTTTGGATCAATTGTATAGCTGAGTTTGGTATTCAGGTCATAAAAATATGCCTTGTTATCTTTTATACTTTCAATTAATGGTAAAAACAAGTGCACATAGCTGCTCCTACCACCTATAAGAAAAGAGCCCTTTTCCTTTTTTAAAGGCCCTTCTAGCAGCAAACGGCTAGAAATTAACCCAATCCCACCTTCAGCACTAAAATCATTACTATTTCCATCTTTTTGATAAATATTTAATACAGAAGATACACGACCTCCATAATTTGCGGGAATACCTCCTTTAAATAGTTTAACATCCTTGATTGCATCTGGGTTGAACACAGAGAAAAATCCAAAAAGATGTGAAGAGTTAAAAATTATTGCTTCGTCCAGTAAGATCAAATTTTGATCTGCTGCACCACCTCTTACATTAAATCCTGAAGCTCCTTCACCACCATTAGTAACACCTGGGAGAAGGGTAATTGACCTAATAATGTCAACCTCTCCAAGAGCTGCAGGCATTTTCTTAATAGTATTAATAGCCAATGAATTAACACTCATCTGTGGACTTCTAAGGTTAATTCGCTCTAAATTATCCTTAACAACAACTTCTTCCAATAGTTCAACCTCGGGGAGGAGTTTTATATTAAGGATCTTATCTTCTAATAAATTGATCTTTTCTGTAAAATTTTTAAAGCCCAAATAACTAATTAACAACTCCTGATCTCCATTTGGAATGCTGATAGAATAAAATCCATATTCATTAGTGGTTGTTCCAAGATTTAATTCTGGTAAAAGGACGTTTACACCGATGAGTTTTTCATTTGTTTCAACATCTGTAATATAGCCACTTAAAATAAGGTTTTCTTGCCCAAATAAACCATAAGAATAAATAATAATAAAAGTGAAAAAGTGGAGTTTAGACATTGATGCTTTTTTTAATTTGCTATTTAAAAAATAAATAGCTCCAAAGTAAAATGGTTTTAAAATGCAAATCCAAAGCCGATATTACCAATCAATATACCGCTACTGCCTAAGCCTGGAATTGGAGGAATAGATTCTGTAAATGATTCCGAAATCCCGTTTAATGATGCAATAAAGTTTAAAGAGTCAGGAATCTTACCTACCCCATAGCCTAATTCAAAGCGAAAAAAAATAGTCCCTGCAGTTTTAACTCCTAATTTAAAATTGGTTGTATCTAAATTTAGTTCAGTAGACCCTGATCCAATTAAACTCTGAAGACCACTGGGGAAGAGAAGATTTGTAAATGTGACATCTGTTGAAAGTGAGCCTTTACCAACACCAATAAAGAATCCATTTGCTTTCTTATTAAAATAATAATTTATTCCAAACTCAGTGTAAGCAATAGTAGTTTCTACTGAATCAAAATTAAGTGGAATTTTACTATAATCAATATACGGAGCAAAGTGGTTGTTCAATATAGGAAGTGTAAGCTCGGCTGAGCCTGAAGCTAGATTAGGAATACCAAGCTTTAATCCAATAGAAAGGCGTTTTACTTTCAATGAATCGCTATTCTCTTCTTTACTTGATTCGGTTTGTGCGAAAGAGGTAAAAATTGTGAGGAGAAAAAGAGAAGTGATAAAAAAATTCTTTTTCATTATCTATTTAATTTAATTCTATTTGATCGATTTGCTAATTCCCAGGCAGTATAAAAAATCAATTTAGTCCTTTTTTCTAAAATTGAATAATTTATTTTATCTGCGGTGTCAGTTGGTTTATGATAGTCCTCATGAGTCCCATTAAAGTAAAATATAACTGGTATATTTTTTTTTGCAAAATTATAATGATCACTTCTGTAATAGAAACGATTAGGATCATTATCGTCGTTATAAGTATAGTCAAGCTCTAATTGAACGTGTCTTTCATTGGCAAGTTCCGAAATATCATGCAATTCTTTGCTTAATTTATCCGAACCAATCAGATATATATAATTTGGATCATCTGTATTTCGTTTAGGGTTAATTCGCCCAATCATATCAATATTTAAATTTGCAACTGTGTTTTTTAATGGATATAGAGGATTTTCAGTATAATACTTTGATCCTAAAAGACCTTTTTCTTCACCTGTTACATGAAGAAAAACCAGACTTCTTTTGGGACCACTTCCTTCATTTTTAGCTTTCATAAAAGCTTCAGCTATTTCTAGTAAAGCTACATTGCCACTTCCATCGTCATCTGCACCATTATTTATATTACCATTTTCATCAATTCCTATATGATCTAAATGTGCAGAAAGTATTATGTATTCTTCGGGATATTGTGAGCCTTTTATAATAGCAGCAACGTTTTCTGTCTCTACTCTTTTACCTGCAATATTTAATATCATTGGCTGAAAATAATTATTTGTGCCTCTTGCACTTAAAATACCAGAACTAATATAAAAATCCCTTAAAAAATTAGCAGCTCTTTTTTGACCGATAG
>CABYBK010000066.1 GCA_902517245.1 uncultured Bacteroidota bacterium
GCCTTGTTGTAGCTATTGATGCTAAACAAATTGATAATAATTGGAAAGTACATTTAGTAGGAGGAAAAGTACCCACGAAAATTGATCTATATGACTGGGCTAAAGAAGTTGAAAACAGAGGGGCAGGAGAGATCCTTTTTACTTCCATGGATCATGACGGAACTAAGAATGGATATGCAAATCAAGCTATTTCAAAATTATCTTCAGAGGTTAATATTCCCATTATTGCTTCTGGTGGCGCAGGGAATATATCACATTTTATAGATACCTTTACAATTGGAAATGCAGATGCAGCTTTAGCAGCAAGTGTTTTTCATTTTGGGGAAATCAGTATTTCTAATTTAAAACAAGAGCTTAAAAAAAATCAAATTGTTGTAAGAATATAATGAATATTAATCCCAATTTTTCTAAGTCACAAAACGGTCTTTTACCTGCTATTATACAAGACTCCGTAACAAAAACAGTCTTAATGTTGGGTTATATGAACAGGGAAGCTTTCCAGAAAACCAAAGAAACAAAACAAGTAACCTTTTATAGCCGATCAAAGAAAAGAATATGGGTAAAAGGAGAAGAGAGCGGTAATTTTTTAAAACTAGTTAAAATTAAAGTAGATTGTGATCAAGACACTATTTTAATAACAGCTAATCCTCAAGGACCCACTTGTCATACAGGAGCAGATAGTTGCTGGGGGGAAACAAACCAGAGTCACTATGGATTTCTAACTGAATTAGAGGAGATAATCACTGAAAGAAAAAAAACCAATGATGATAACAGCTATGTAGCTTCACTTTTCAGAGAAGGAATAAATAAAATTGCGCAAAAGGTTGGAGAAGAGGCAGTAGAGACTGTCATTGAAGCTAAAGATGAAAATTCAGAATTATTTCTCAATGAAAGTGCTGATTTACTTTTCCACTTTTTAATTTTACTTAAAGAGAAAGGCTTTAGCTTGAACGATGTTGAAGCGGTATTAAAAGATCGTAAGCATTAATTTATTGAATAAATATTGCTTGTCTCAAGTAATTTTTTGTGTTTGTAATAAATCTAATACCGAAAGTTTTAATTTTATAATAACTAATATTACACCACTAAAAAAATCAATTTTAGTGACTTGTTAAAGATGAAATTCAAAAAACTATTTACTTTTTTACTTGTTTTGTTAATGACAAAAATTGTTTCTCAAGATTTAAAATATAAACTTCCAATAATTATAGATGCAGATACAGCAAATGAGATTGATGATTTATTTGCAATCACAAGAGCTTTGGGTGAAGATAATTTTGAATTGCTCGGCATAACTTCTGCTCAATTTCACACCTCGCCTTACGCTACATCAAATTCTGCCATGGAAAGCCATGAGATGAATAAAAAGCTAATTGATCTAATTCCCAACTATAAAGTTCCATTAAAGAAGGGAAGTTCGCAGCCTCTTGAAAAAATTAATAAGCCAAAGGTCTCAGAGGCAAGTAAATTTATAATTTCACAAGCTCGCAGACTCGAAGAAGGTAAAAAATTGCAAATTGTGATCTTGGGATCTTGTACAAATGTGGCCTCAGCATTAATAGAGGCTCCAGAAATAGCATCAAAATTAGTGATATCATACGTTGGTTTTTGGCATAACTCTACTTTAAATACGTATGACAAAAATGAGTTTAATAGCAGAAATGACATACTCGCAACAAATTATTTATTAAACTTTATAGATTTAGACTTTCGAGTGATGTCAGCATCCACATCTAAACATCTAGTTTTTGATAAGGTTAGGTCCTTTAAATATCTATCTAAAAGTAACTTAGGTAATTTTTTAAAAAATCGATGGAATACATATAAGCGTTGGTGGACAGTTAAAGATCCTGAACAAAATAAATGGATTATGTGGGATTTAGCCCTTATAGAAGCAATAGCAAATCCAGATTTAGCTAAACTAAAATCATATGAAACTCCAATTGAAAACGTGAAGCGAAATATTAATATTTACACTTTTATTGACACTTTAAAAATGAAAAGCTCTTTTTGGAAGCATTATAATAGATTAGTTGAATAATATTCTAAGAATGAAAATTGATCAATACACTTCAAAAGACAATCTAACTACTTATTTGAAAAATAAAATAGGTTTTTTAAAATTATCAGAGATAATTAATGAAATTGAAATTGCAGGAGAGGGAAACATGAATGTTGTTTTGCGCATCAAAACCAATAAACGAACCTTTATTCTTAAGCAATCTCGACCCTTTGTTCAAAAATACCCAGATTTACCTGCTCCTATAGATAGAATTAAGGTAGAAAAAAAGTTCTACGATTTAATGGATCAAAATTCTTTTTTCCCAGAAATTTTAGGCTATTCACCCTCGGATTATATACTATTATTAGAAGATTTAGGAAAAGGTGAAGACTTGACTTCACTTTATAATACCAGAATAATTACGTCTGATCTAATTAAAGAGTTTACTCTAGGCCTCTATTATATTCACAAGAAAAAAGCACCTACTGATTATCCAGAAAACATTGAATTACGTAAATTAAATCATGATCATATTTTTGAATTACCGTTTAAAGAAAACAACTCCTTCAATTTAGATCATATTCAAAAAGGATTAGAGAATCTGTCAAATCCATTTAAAAAAAATAACAGTTTAAAAGAAAAAGTGCTTTATGCAGGCAAGATTTATCTAGAAAAAGGAAATACACTTTTGCATGGCGATTACTACCCTGGAAGCTGGATGAGAGTAGGGGATAATAATTATGTTATTGATCCAGAATTCAGTTTTGTAGGACCAAAAGCATTTGATCTTGGTGTAATGTCGGCTCATATTATAATTGCTAGTGGTAATACTTCTTTTTTAGAAGAAATTTACAATATGTATCCCGCAAAAGTGGAATTTAAAAAAATAAGCCTTTATTGTGGAATTGAAATTATAAGACGATTAATTGGATTAGCTCAACTACCAATTAAAAGAAGTTTAATGGAAAAGAAAGAATTACTGAATTTTGCTGAAGAATTAATTTTAAGCTAATTGTCTATATTTGACGGTGTAGTTTATTAAATGGGATCTAATCAAACATCTATGACATGAACACGATCAATCCTGAAGTATTTAAGTTTTACAGGGCGCTTGAAAAGAACAACAATCGAAAATGGTTTGAGCCTCAAAAAAAAAGATTTAAAATCCTTGAAGCCGAGATCAAAGCATTTAACGATGGTGTAAAAACTGGATTGGAAGAATCTGATGAAATCGAAAAAGTTAAAATATTTCGCATTTATCGTGATGTTCGTTTTTCAAAAAATAAAACACCTTATAAAACTCATTTTGGAATAAGCTTTCATAGAAAAAAACCTAACCTTAGGGGAGGATATTATCTACATATTGCTCCTCAAAATAGTTTTATTGCGACAGGCTTTTGGAATCCTGATCCAAAAGATCTATTGCGAATAAGGAAAGAATTTGAATTTGATAGTGAGGAGTTATTAGAAATTATAAATAAAGATAATTTTAAAAATATCTGGGGAGAAATTCAAGGTGATTCAGTTAAAACTTCACCAAGAGGATTTAGTATTGATCACCCTTCAATTGATTTAATTCGCCGGAAACAATTCATATTTATAAAAAAATTTGATGATAAAAGTGTACTTTCGCCTGAATTTCAGAATCAGGTCATTAAAAGTTTTAAAGCCATAAGACCTTTTTTTGATTATATGACCAATGTCTTAACTACAGATCTTAATGGGGTTTCCCTTCTTTAAAATAAAAAATTTAGTATATGAAAAAGATTAAATATTTATTAAGCTTAAGTTTCACCATATTGACTTTTGGATGTGCTGCACTTAAAAACAATAACCCCGATAAACTAACAAATATTTTAGCATCTATCAACCTAGTTGACATGAAAGATGATAAAGTTCAAGTTAATATTTCCCCATTAAACATCGATAAAGATGAAATAGTATTTTATATACCTCAAATTGTTCCTGGAACATATGAATATTCAAATTTTGGGAGGTTTGTTGAAAATTTACAGGCATTTAATAAAAAGGGAGCTCTTCTTCCATTGAAATCAATAGATAAAAACAGTTGGAAAATTTCTAATGCTA
>CABYBK010000067.1 GCA_902517245.1 uncultured Bacteroidota bacterium
TACAGATAGTATTACCTTCTCTCTTTTGCCATCAATAACAAGTACATCATCCCTCACTATTACAGAAGGAACAAATACTGCAGGTCCTGTCACTGCAGATGGAACAGTAACCTTTAGCATCACAGGAGGTGCGGATCAATCTAATGTCTCTATTGATTCAAATACCGGTCTTATAACAATCAATACTACACCAGACTACGACAATCCCACGGATGCCAATGCAGATAGAACTTATGATATTGAAGTCACACTCAACGGTGGTTCAGGTCTTACTACCACTACACCCATTCAGATCACCGTAGAGGAGAAACCCTTTGGAATTGAATTTACAGCTGTAGAGTCTTCTCCAATTGAGGGACAAGCTGGTTCCTATACTGCAGTGCTTACCTATGCACCTACAGCACCTGTTACTATACCGATTACATCTAGTAATGATGGGGTAACTTCTATATCTCCAAGTTCACTAACCTTTACCCCAGACAATTGGAATGTTCCCCAGACAGTAACTGTAAATACCTCAAACAATTCTAGTGCAGATGGAAATACAACGATAACCATAGCCTCAGGAAAACCTAGTTCCAATGATTCCAATTATAACGATTTAACTGCAGCAGATACTAGTGACTTCACAATTACTGTAGTGGATGATGAGATTGACAGCGATGGAGATTCCTATTTTGATTATGATGATGCCTTCCCGAATGATCCAGATGAATATTTAGACACTGATGGGGACGGAGTAGGTAACAATGCAGATACTGACGACGATGATGATGGGCAGTCAGATGATTTGGAAATAACCAACGGTACTGATCCACTTGTTGCAAATCCACCCCCTACTGATAGTGATGGAGACGGAATACCTGACTCGTTAGATCCTGATGATGATAATGATGGTGTAAATGATACGGATGACACCTTCCCATTTGATCCTAATGAATCCTCTGATAATGATGGAGATGGTATTGGTGATAACGCCGATACAGATGATGATAATGATGGATATTCCGACAGTGATGAGACTGCTGCCGGTTCAGATCCACTTGATAAAACAAGTATTCCTGAAGATGCAGATTTTGATAAAATAGCAGATATTTTAGAACCAGATTTAGGCACCGATCCCAATAATCCAGATACAGATGGAGATGGTGTAATCGATGGTGAGGATGCTTTTCCACTTGATCCAAACGAATATTTAGATACCGACGGAGATGGAATTGGGAATAATGCTGATCCAGATGATGATAATGACGGGCTATTAGATGAGGAGGATCCTTATCCCCTAGATCCAAATAACCAGCCAGATACTGATGGTGACGGGATTCCAGATAATATAGACCCAGATGATGATAACGATGGATTTTCAGACCTAATAGAGGTGACTTATGGAACCGATCCTCTTAATCCCCTGAGTTATCCTGTTGATACCGACAAAGATGGACTGCCAGATGAAGAGGAAGTCAAAATAGGCACCGATCCTGAAAATCCAGATACTGATGGAGATGGAATTAGTGATGGGCAGGATGCTTTCCCACTAGATCCGAATTTAGGAAGAGATACCGACGGTGATGGAATTGCTGACGAACTGGATCCAGATGACGATAATGACGGTGTAATCGATACACAAGATGCCTTCCCACTAGATAATACAGAGTGGTTAGACTTTGATAAAGATGGAATAGGAGATAATTCTGATCCAGATGATGATAATGATGGTTATGATGATCTAGTTGAAATATTACACGGATCAAATCCATTTGATCCACTTGATTTTCCTGTTGATGATGATAAAGATGGATTACCCTCAGCTTATGAACCATTTATTGATACTGATCCTGAAAACCCAGATACTGATGGAGACGGAGTTAACGATAAAGAAGATAAGTTTCCAACAGATCCAGCCTATAGTAGTGATATAGACAACGATGGTATTCCTGATGAGGAAGATAATGACAGAGATAATGATGGATATGATGATAACCTAGATCAATTTCCAGATGATCCTTCTGAATGGTCCGATAATGATAATGATGGCATTGGAGATAATGCTGATCCTGATGATGATAATGATGGATATATAGATATAATTGAAATTAATGAGGGAAGTGATCCGTTTAACCCAGCTAGTACCCCAGAAGATGCTGATAAGGATGGCCTCTCCGATGCACAAGAACTATTGCTAGGAACCGATCCTAATGATTACGATACTGATGGGGATGGTGTGAATGATAAGATCGATACATTTCCTCTTGATCCAGACCACAATAGTGATCAGGACGGGGATGGTATTCCTGATCTTATCGATCCAGATGATGATAATGATGGAGTACCAGATAGGACAGATATTTTCCCATATGATCCTACAGAGAGTGAGGATACTGACTCAGATGGTATTGGAAATAATGCAGATCCAGATGATGATAATGATGGTTATCCAGATGTTATAGAAGACAAAGTGGGAACAGACCCGAAGGATAAGGATGATTTCCCACAAGATTCTGATAATGATGGTCTATCTGATCTTCAAGAACAAGTATTAGGGACAGATCCAAACAACCCCGATACTGATGGGGATGGGGTAGGTGATAAGGAAGATCCTTTCCCACTTGATCCTCAGTATTCAAAAGACAATGATAAGGATGGAATCCCAGATTCCATTGATCCAGATGATGATAATGATGGTGTTCCTGATGATGAAGATGCCTTCCCAGACGATGAAACAGAACAATACGACACAGACTTAGATAAGATTGGAGACAATGCAGATCCAGACGATGATAACGATGGTTACAGTGATTTAGATGAATTATTAGCTGGTACTAATCCAAAGGATCCTAACAGTACTCCTGTAGATTCTGATAATGACGGGCTCTCAGATTTTATTGAAAACCTTAAGGGAACCGATCCTAATAATCCTGATACTGATGGGGATGGAATAATAGATGGAGAAGATGAATTCCCTTTAAATGCACAATTTATTAGTGATAATGACGATGATGGTATTCCTGATGAGGTTGATGTCTATGGTGACAGTGATTCGGATGGTCTTGGTGACATACCTGATATCGATGATGACAATGATGGTATGTCTGATGTTGACGAAAATGTATTTGTAACTTATTATGAAGGTCATTCTATATCGATTGGATCAGAGAATTCTGATTGTGACCCCGTACTTTCAAACACAAGTCTTTCAGATAAAGATCCAAGTACAAATCGTAATGTAGGGAAGTGGAAGATTCGAAAAAAGGTTGTTGGAGGTGCAGATGCAGATAAAGTAAAAGTAGTTGGTGGTGAACCAAAGAGAAAACAAAGACGTAAATATCCTAATTCATATCTCAATAGAATTGAAGAATATTCGGGTGAAGGATACATAGCATTTTTGAATGTTCCGGATCCTAAAAATCCAGATGATGCAAATGGAGATGGTATTTATGATATTGAAATTGCCTATATAAACACCACACCTGGTGATCCAAATGTGCCTATTCCAGATGCAGCTAAAGAAATAGTGGCCAATCCAAATTGCGAAATAATCTTTGGATTAGATACAGAGATTACTCCTTTAAGTCAGGTTGACCCAAGTCTTATTAATTCTGACACCGATGGGGATGGGATTATTAACTCTCGTGATCCTGATGATGACGGAGATAATATTTACAGTGTATTTGAGGGAAGTATATTTGATGGTGATATTAAAGATATTATCTCAGATTTGAGAAGTTTGGATACCGATGGTGATGGTTTTCCAGATTTTTTAGACCCAGATGATGACGATGATGGAATTTTCACTATAAACGAAGGTCCTGATCCGAACGGGGATTTCAATCCTGAAGATGCAATTGACACCGATGGAGATGGAATACCAAATTACTTGGATTCTGATGATGATGGAGATGGAAGAAATACTATTGACGAACTACCAGATCTAGACGGAGATGGTGACGCCTCTGATGCTTTGGATTTTGATGGTGACGGGACTCCAGATTATCTAGACACCGATGATGATAATGATGGGATACCGTCTAAATATGAAATTTTT
>CABYBK010000068.1 GCA_902517245.1 uncultured Bacteroidota bacterium
AGAGATACTTTTAACTTGATTGTAAAAGTTCACATATCGATCTCTACCGTCGGGATTAATACAAGGGTCTAAAATTATTATAGTATCCTTAAGCCAATTTTTATATTTTGAAATTAAATCATAGGCTGTTTTCATTGAGGCTTCTGTACTTGAAGATTCATTTCCATGAACACTATAGCTTAACCAAACGATAACTTTATCATTATTTTTTGTGCCAAGAGCTGTATTACTATCTTGCATATGAGCATTTCGGATATCTTCAATATTTTTCAGATTTTCCGTGTTTGATATAAAAACCAATTGTAATAATCTTCCCTCACTTGTTTTTCCATATGGGACTAATTTTATTTCAGAGGAATTCTGCTCTAGATGCTTAAAGTATTCTACAACTTGATGGTGTCTGCTAAAATTATCTCCGAGTTGATAATCAAAAAAATCACTGGGTGACTGAATTTGTCCACTAATTTGAATTGAAGAGATTAATAAAATCAGAAATAAATACCTAGTAAACATAAATTTGTTTTTATTTTAAAAATACACTTTCTCCTTAAACTATAAATTTCTTTTCCCAAAAAACAAATATCTTTACATAAATTGTATCATGCGAAAGCAATTCATTTCCTTGGCGGATACTGGCCGTTTTTCTCAATTGATCTGTGATTATTTGAGTGAGAAGAAAAGTTTAAAAGAATTTTATGGTGTTTACCCTACTTTGGAAAATGCTCAAATTCAAATTAATCTGAAGAAGGACACTTACTCAAAAAAAACAAGAGAAATTCTTGTAAAAACAATAAACGATCAATATCGAAAAATAATTCCTACGAAAGAAGTAGAAAAAAATCTCAAACTTCTTGCCAATGAAAATACATTTACAGTTACTACAGGTCATCAACTATGCTTAATGACAGGGCCTATTTATTTTCTTTATAAAATTATTAGCACAATTAATCTCTGTAGAGAACTTAAATCAAAGTATCCTAAATTAAATTTTGTTCCGATATATTGGATGGCTAGTGAAGATCATGATTTTGATGAGATCAATAATTTTAAATTTCAAGAAAAGAAATTCAAATGGAAATCGAAATCAGCAGGTGCGGTTGGCGAAATGAATTTGGAAAATTTACAAGAAACTCTGAATCTTTTTGAAACGAAGTTAGGTAATAACTCTGAAGCAAAACTTATTAAACAATTATTAGAAAAAAGCTATCGAAAATCAGCAAATTTATCTGAAGCAACTTTCAAATTAGTTGATCAACTTTTCAGCGACTATGGACTTATTATTCTTGAGCCAAATCAAAAAGATCTCAAGTCTATTTTTTCGACCATAATTAAAGATGAACTGAATAGGGAATCTTCTTTCAAAAATGTTAGTGAACAAATCAATTTAATTAAAAAAAAATACGATAAAAAATATACACCTCAGGTAAACCCTAGAAAGACAAATTTATTTTATTTAACAGCTGAAGGACGCTACAGAATTACAAGAAATAATAATAGTTTTTCTTTAATTGGTAATGATCAGAGTTTTACTAAAGAAGTTTTTTTAAAAATTCTAGATGATCATCCTGAGCGATTTTCACCTAATGTTATTTTAAGACCTTTATACCAAGAAATGATTTTGCCTAACTTGTTTTACATCGGGGGAGCTGGTGAATTATCATATTGGTTTCAGTTAAAAAGAAATTTTGATTACCATAAAATACCATTTCCGTCTCTTTTATTGAGAAACTCGGCTTTAATTTATTCTGGGAAATTGAGAAAAAAAATAGAAAAATTAAACTTGTCAATTTCAGATTTATTTTTAAAGAGAGACGAATTAGTTGATAAAAAAATTCATCAAATAAGTAGTATTGATTTAGATTTAAAATTTCTTAAAGTTCAATTAAATAAACAATTTAACCATCTTCGGTCATTAATGTTACAAACAGATAAATCCTTTGAAGGAGCAGTTAATGCGCAATTAAAAAAACAGACAAGAGGTATAGATTATTTAGAAAAACGATTATTAAAAGCTCAAAAAAAGAAGCTTTCAGATCATGTTCAAAGGTTATCAATTTTACACAATCATTTATTTCCAGACGATAGTCTTCAGGAGAGAATTTCAAATTTTACAGTTTTTTATTTAGAAATGGGTGAAAATATGATTCCCTCACTTATCAAATGTTTGGATCCGTTAAATCCAAATTTTACATTAATTGAGTATTAATAACTAATGGTTATTAAATTAAGAATTAGGCATTAAAGACATGTTTTAAATTGTATTTTTGCTCATGCAAGAAAAGGTACTTATTCTCGATTTTGGTTCTCAGTATACACAATTAATTGCCCGCAGAGTTAGGGAGCTTTTTATTTATTGTGAAATTCACCCGTTCAATTTACCGCCAGCAAATATTTCAAGTTTTAAAGCCGTTATTTTGTCGGGATCCCCTTTTTCAGTTAGATCAGAAGATGCCCTTCATCCTGATTTAAATCAAATTAAAGGGAAAATTCCGCTTTTAGGTATTTGTTATGGAGCGCAATATCTAGCACACTTTTTTGGAGGAGAAGTAAGTCCATCAAATACAAGAGAATACGGACGAGCTCAACTTTCTTCTTTTGATAACAAAGATCCTTTTTTTAAAGGAGTTACATCTAATAGTCAGGTATGGATGAGCCATGCTGATACAATTCTTGCACTCCCAAATGAATCAATTTGTATTGGGAGTACTCATGATGTTAAAAATGCGGCATTTAAAATAAAAGGTGAAAATACGTATGGAATTCAGTTTCATCCTGAGGTTTATCACTCTTCAGATGGGAGTCAGATTTTGGAAAACTTTTTAGTTAATATATCTGGCATCAAACAAGAATGGACTCCTGATTCCTTTGTAGATATGACCTTGACGGATTTAAAAGAGAGGATTGGTGATGAAAAGGTTATTCTTGGTCTCTCTGGAGGTGTTGATTCTTCAGTTGCAGCAATGCTTCTTCACAAATCTATTGGCGATCAATTAAACTGTATTTTTGTCAATAATGGTTTATTGAGAAAGAATGAATTTGGTGATGTTTTAGAAAAATACTCAGGGATGGGACTTAATGTCAAGGGTGTTGATGCTTCAGATCAATTTCTTGATGCTCTTCAGGGTATTTCTGATCCGGAGAGTAAGCGAAAAATTATTGGAAAAATATTTATTGATGTATTTGATGCAGAATCAAAAAAAGTTGAACGTGCAAAATGGCTAGGCCAGGGGACTATTTATCCTGATGTGATTGAATCTATTTCAGTTAAGGGTCCGTCTGCAACTATAAAATCACATCACAATGTTGGTGGTTTACCAGATTATATGAAATTAAATTTAGTAGAGCCTCTGCGAATGCTTTTTAAAGATGAAGTCAGGCGTGTTGGAAAAAGTTTGGGTATGGATCCTGCCCTTTTAGGACGACATCCATTTCCTGGCCCTGGTTTGGCTATTCGTATTTTAGGAGATATAACACTAGAAAAAGTTAAAATTTTACAAGAAGTTGATGCTATTTTTATCGAAGGGCTTAAGAAGTGGAAGTTATATGATCAAGTCTGGCAGGCAGGAGCAATTTTCCTTCCAGTAAATAGCGTCGGAGTTATGGGTGACGAACGAACTTATGAGAATTGTGTTGCATTAAGAGCAGTTCAATCGACAGATGGAATGACTGCTGATTGGGTTGACTTACCTTATGCCTTTTTACAAAAAATGTCAAATGAAATTATAAATAAGGTAAAAGGAATTAACAGGGTAGTTTATGATATTAGTTCGA
>CABYBK010000069.1 GCA_902517245.1 uncultured Bacteroidota bacterium
CTCCGTTTAGATATGAATACATCCAGACTTGATTTTCTGATATAGAGGAACTGTATTTGTCTATAGCAACAAGTGTTTTTTCATTTGAATCAGGGCTAATTAGAGTATCTCTTATGACTTTTTCATGTTGAATCTGTTTTAACCTAAAATTAATCATTGATTTTGTAGAAATGTAAGGTCCATATCCTTGAGAATCACTCATGTCACCATCCCAAAGAGTAATTGAATCTTTTGTGCCATTAAGCATTAATGTTGGCATTGGGTTAGCATATTGACAATTATTGAAAATTTCTTCCATAAAACAACTTATTATGGGTGCTGTTGCTCTAAAAAGTCCATCTGTTTCACAACTTAATAAATTACAAAAATCACCACCATTAGAAAATCCAGTCATAAAAACATTCTTTTTACTCACCTGAAATTCTGACTCAAGCTTTTCGATTAATTTTTGAATAAATTTGACATCATCAACATTAAGGTCTTTATGAAACGTATAACCTACTTGCCAGAATGCATTATTGTCTTTATCAATTAAACCTTGAGGATAACAAGCTATGAATCCATTTTTATCAGCTAATTGATTAAAATTAGTTGTTTTTATAGTATTCAATGCATTTCCTGAATAGCCATGAAAAACCATTATTAATGGTGCGTTATTGGGAAGATTGTCAGGGATATGTAAATAATATTCACGTTCAATTGAATCGACTGTAATTTTATATGGTCTTTTAATTTCATTCTGAAAATTTCTTGAATGGGAATTTGATTTAATTGAAAAACTACTAAAAGCAATTATAAAAGACAATAAAAAAATATACCTCATATTTTAAATTTAATAAAACCCAAAGAATTTATAACAAAGGTTTTTTGTAATATAAGCCTTAATTATCAGTAAGACTTTCTATTATTTTTTTTTAACTTGGGTTAACTTTAAAAATATTCTTTCAATCATGAAATATTTCAAGTACTTAAAAATAATACCCTTAACATTGATTATAGGGGTTATTGGATGTTCTTCACCAGATTCTAAATCAACAAATAATTTTGCTTTACTTCCTTCTGTAGCTGAAGGTAACTTTACAAATAAAATTTCAACATTAGATGTTAGTATGCTAAAATTAGCATACAGTCCAACCGGAGATTCACTTCCCATTCGTTATGGGTTATCTAAAAAAATAAGAATTGCTAATGAAGCTGAGAACTCTCAAGTCGAGTTTAGCATATTGCCCATAGAAAGTAGAATTTCAGAATCATATTCACTTGAAATTGGGCCTAAGAAAATTAAAATTGAAGCGCAAGACAAGGCTGGTCTATTTTATGCTTTTATTACACTGAATCAAATTTTAAAAGATGCTATTAGTCAAGATTTAAGTTTGCCTTTAGTTGAAATAAAAGATTCACCAAAAATAGCATTTCGACCTATTCATATAGACGTAAAGCATCATTTAGAAAAGAAAAGCTACTATTATGATCTGCTTGATGAGCTCGCTCAACTTAAAATCAATGGAATTATCGTTGAAATTGAAGACAAATTAAAATACAAAAGAAGGCCTGAAGTTGCTTCCTCCGACGCAGTTTCAATTGAAGAATGGAGGAAAATTAGTGAATACGCCTTAAATCGAAATATAAAAATTAGCCCATTAGTTCAAGGCTTGGGACATGCATCTTTTGTTCTTAAACACGATAAAAATAAACATCTAAGAGATGACCCCGAAAGCGATTGGGCATTTAACCCTCTAGATCCTGAAACTTATACCCTACAATTCGATTTATACAAAGATGCTTTTGAAGCTTTTCCTCATGGGAAATATCTTCATGTTGGTGGAGATGAAGTACACACTACAGGCAGAGAAAGTGGTAAAAGTGCTTTAGAGCTAAACTTGATTTGGTTGAATAAAGTCAGTGATTTTGCAGCAGAACATGACAGAATTCCTATATTTTGGGACGATATGCCACTTAAACAAGCAGGTTTAATGGGGCCAATTTACGATGAAAAAATGCCACCTAGAACTGTAGATTCCATCTGGGATATTAATGAACCAAATTTAAACCGGTTTATTGAGCAATTCCCAAAAAATTGTGTTTATATGAGATGGAATTATCACCTAGCTGAATCCTATGGCAATGGGAAAGCCATGGACTGGTTTTCGTCTAACGGATTTAGTGTCATGGGTGCTACTGCTGGCCAAACGCGCTGGACCTTAATGCCTCAGAGAGAAAGTAATATTGATCAGATTCGAATTTTTACCGAACAATCTATTAATAGAAATTACAATGGATTACTGCTGACTCTTTGGGATGATGATTCTCCCCATTTTGAATTGTATAAAAGGGGTATTTCAGCTTTTGCAGAATTTACTTGGGGAGGTCTACAGCGTTCCAAAGCAGAGTTTAAAAAAGTTTATCGTCACCGTATGTTTGGTAGCGATTTTATATCTGAAGAATTTTCATTTATTGACGGACTTGACAAACCTGTTGAATTGTGGACCAATCTTTTAGTTGAAGAGGGAACACATAGAAATGCATTAAACCAATTAAAAAATCCAATCAAAGATTACATCATTGACCTCCCTGAATTTAATAATAAAGGCACTTGGACTCAAAAGTATTCAAGTCGTCTAGCTGAAATTAAAGATCAATCAGGAGCATTAAAAGAAATTCGAAGGAAAATAGCATCACTTCAAGCTCAAAACACATCAGCAAAATATAACTTAGAGGTTTATAGTGAAGTTATAAACCTAGTAGATTACAATTTTAAATTAATGAAATCTTTGAGCTTGCTGGACAATACTCGATCAACCGAAGAGGAAGCTAAAATGATTAAGAACTTACAAAGTTTGGTTTATGAATTTAAAGAAGTAAGAAAGCAATTTGAAGATGTATACAGTAAATCAAGAATACTTATCAAACCAAGTGATTATATTTTAGATCAAGATCACCACAGACACCCAGCAAATCAGTCAATAAATTTTGACTGGCAATTTACAGCAGAATTAATGCTCCTAAATAAAATTAATAAGTACTTGAAAATTCGAGACTTAGAAACTACTTCTAAAGCCCTGTAGAATTGCTTTTGTAGTTATAAACGTTTTAAATATTCATTGAGCTATGAGAATGATATTAATAAAATTATTCAACTCCACTCAAGAGGTCGCGGAAGAACTTGAGGGCTATAATGAATTGAATGATATTGAATGGAGTGCTTTCCCGATATCTGAGGAGTTTGGAGCCTGGATTCCAATTGCCTTAATACTTATCGTTTTTTTTGGATTTAGATTTTTGGCTAAAACTATTGAAAGGAATTAAACTATATTTTTAAAATATTCTATTTAATTCATATTTTATTGAAGTTGGATGCCAATGTTTGTTTTATTGGTGACAAATTATAGTTTATCAACTTTTAATTGATTTAATTTTATTAATGTAGTTCTTTTAGGGCTTTATCTAATGATCTCAATCATCCAAAGCCTTTTTAATATCTTGCATTCCATTTTTCATTCTTTTTGCAATTTTTATTGCATCATCTAAATGAACTTTTTCCCAGTGCATTCTGTAATCATAACCATTTTGAAATTCCATATCACACTGACTACATTTAATTTTACTGATTTTCATTACTAATATTACTTTAAAATAAATTCGTAAACAATAATAGTAATCAAAACACCACCAAAAACACAAATTATTCTAAATCCTTCTAAACCAAA
>CABYBK010000070.1 GCA_902517245.1 uncultured Bacteroidota bacterium
GATTACTATCAGAAAGATTGTGACAGCTTGAACAAAAAATAACGCCATCTCTTAATTCCTTCAAAGAATTAGAAAGTAAATGGGTATTTTCTTTAGGTTGTTTTAAAAGATGAAGTGCAAGGCGAAGTGCTGTTCTTTTCCCTATTCCTGGCAAAAGCGAAATTTCATGAACCGCATTTTCAAGTAATTTTGATGAAAAATCCATAAGTAAATTTACAAAAAACTCGGTTGCAACTACTTTCGTATATTGGTCTTTTTAAAATAAAATAATGATTTCTCCTCTATTTATTTTTTGCTTAATTATAGGATATTTTTTTGTTCTTGTAAGCGTATCTTACTTTTTTGTGAAGGAGGACTCAAATGAAGTTTTTTTTAAAGCTAATCGAAATTCACCATGGTACTTAGTTGCTTTTGGGATGGTTGGAGCTTCACTTTCGGGAGTAACCTTTATATCTGTTCCTGGATGGATAGAAAGTTCAAAATTTCATTATTTTCAAGTTGTTTTAGGATATTTAGCTGGTTATTTTATTGTTGCATATTTACTCTTACCTCTTTATTACAAAAACAATGTTACTTCAATTTATGAATATCTCTCTTTACGGCTCGGCAGAAGGAGTCATTATGCAGGTGCATTCTTTTTCTTTGTATCAAGAGTTTTAGGAGCTTCTTTTAGATTATTTCTTGTTGCAATAGTACTTCAGCAATTTATTTTTGATGCCTGGAATATACCTTTTGAGATTACCGTTATAATTTCCATACTATTTATTTGGATTTATACTCAAAAAGGTGGGATTAAAACCATTGTTTTTACAGATACCCTTCAAACGTCTTTGATGATTCTTTCTGTACTACTTTCAATTATATATATTAATCAAGCATTAAATTGGTCTTTTTTTGATTTTCTGACATCATCACAATTATCAAATTACAATGATGTTTTTGTTACAGATTCTATTTTGAATAGAAATCATTTTTTAAAATCTTTCATTGGTGGTGTATTTGTTACGATATGTATGACTGGCTTAGATCAAGATATGATGCAAAAAAACCTAAGTTGTAGAAATTTAGAGGATGCACAGAAAAATATGGTCGTATTTAGTATTGTTTTAGTGCTTGTTACTGGACTATTTATGCTTCTAGGAGCTTTACTTTTTATATATGCAGGACAAAAAGGTATTTCTGTCCCAGTTATGGATGGAAGCGTTAAAACCGATCTTCTTTTTCCAGAAATCGCATTGAATGGGGATCTGGGTGTTGTAGTAGCTGTAACTTTTATACTAGGGTTAATTGCTGCAGCCTACAGTAGTGCAGACAGTGCTTTGACATCTTTAACCACTTCTTTTTGTGTGGACTTTCTCGACATTGAAAAATATAAAAGTAGGAAACAAAGAAGGTTAAGAAAAAAAATTCATGTTGGTATGAGTTTCTTGCTTATTGTTGTTGTTATCATGTTTAAATATATTTTAGGTAGAAACGTAATCGACGGATTACTTACTGTTGCGGGCTACACATATGGCCCTTTGCTGGGCCTTTTTGCCTTTGGTATATTAACCAATTATAAAATCAAAGAGCAGTGGCTTTGGCTAGTTATACTAATCGTATTAATATTAATAAGTATACTAGGTTCTTTTGATTCTTCTGTTTTAGGTGGATATCAATTAGGTTACGAATTATTACCCCTTAATGGCTTGCTTACATTTTTAGGTTTGATATTGATTCGTCGCAAGTAATACTAGATTACAAGCATTTTCCCAAAAAATTCCTTCAGTATTTAGTTTCTTACCAAGAATTTTATTTTCGGCCCCTGGATTAAAAATGAGACGTTGTGGCTTTAACTTTATTATAAAATCTGTGTATTTATCTTGTTTTTCAGCAGAAAGGTATAGTGAAATGGTATGAATCTCCTTTTGAGGGGTAAATGGGGGTAAAATTTTGATATTTCCAATCTTTCCTTCTTTTATCCCCATTGGAACAACTTCTATTCCAGCTTCTAATAAACGCAACACTACCTGATGAGAATAACGATCACTATTTGGTGATGCACCAATAACAAGGGTTTTATAATCTACCATTGAATCATAATACTACCCCAGGTGAAACCACTTCCAAAAGCAGCTAAAACAACCTTACTTCCCGGATTTATTTTGCCTTGTTCCCAGGCTTCTGTTAAGGCAATTGGAATTGAAGCAGCAGTTGTGTTTCCATAACGCTGAATATTATTATAAACCTGGTTATCGCCAAGACCAAACTTTTTTTGGACAAACTGTGCAATACGTAGGTTAGCTTGATGAGGTATTAACATATCTATCTCATTTGGTTTCCACCCTACTTTTTCTAATCCTGCATTAATTACCTGGGTAAAACGAACTACAGCGTTTTTAAAAACAAATTGTCCATTCATATAGGGATAATAAGATATATCCTCAGGATCATTTTCTTTCATTATTTCAGGAACCCATCTTCCAGTACTTGGTCCGATTAGTGAAAGCTCTTTGGCATATTTCCCTTCAGAATGTAGTTGTGAACTTAATACTCCAACTGATTCATTTTCAGCTCGTGTCATAACAACAGCTCCTGCACCATCACCAAAAATTACTGAAATATTTCTACCACGCGTAGTCATATCAAGTCCTCCCGAATGAAATTCTGAGCCAATGACCAAAATATTTTTATACATACCAGTTTTGATGAATTGATCTGCTGTAGCAACCGCATAAACAAATCCTGAACATTGCATGCGAATATCCATTGCTGGGCAATCAGGAATGTTTAATGCGTCCTGTACTAAAACCCCTGAACCTGGAAAATAATAATCTGGACTTAGAGTTGCAAATAAAATTAAATCAATATCCCTAGCTGAAATTCCTGCACGTTCAATTGCAATTTTCGAAGCCTCAACCCCCATTGATGACGTAGAATCGTTGCTTCCCTTTGAAATATGACGTCTCTCTTTTATCCCTGTACGCTCCTCGATCCACGCATCTGATGTTTCCATGATTTTTTCCAAATCAGAATTAGTTACAATATTGTCAGGTAAGTATTTACCAAGCCCGATAATTTTTGAATTGTACATATAAACTTAAATTAAATGGAAAAGTACATTTTTTTAGATAGGAATCCGAATTCCTTTGTAGAGATATTTTCTAAAAAGTTTTTTACTTAAATGTCGAATTGTGTCATGTTGTCAGATTATTGGTTTTGGTATTTTTTTTGTCATGTAAGTATAAACAAATAATTATATTATGAGTACAGGAAAAATAAATGTTGCTGTAGAAAATATATTTCCACTAATAAAAAAATTTCTATATAGCGATCACGAAATCTTTTTAAGAGAATTAATTTCAAACGCAACAGATGCAACAACAAAACTTATGCATTTGAGTAGCCTTGGAGAAATTAAAGGTGATTTAGGAAATCTTCAAATTGAAGTGAAAATTGACAAAAAGGGTAAAAAATTGCACATTATCGATAGTGGAATTGGCATGACTCATGAAGAAGTTCAAAAGTATATAAATGAAGTAGCTTTTTCAGGAGCTGAAGAATTTTTAGAAAAATATAAAGACTCCGCTAAAGATAGTGGTATAATTGGTCATTTTGGTTTAGGCTTTTATTCAGCCTTTATGGTTGCGAAAAAAG
>CABYBK010000071.1 GCA_902517245.1 uncultured Bacteroidota bacterium
AAAAACTTGCATTTTTAGGCATGTCTTCTATCAGGCTCCCTGATATCTTGATCTGATAAATCCCTGTAATTCCAATTATTAATCCTATTAGAGAAAAAAAGCATAGTTTAGAATTTTTAAGAGAAAAAGCGCATTTAAGAATTAGAACAACAACTTTTGCTGCTGTAATGAGAGTACGCTCTGCTTTGTCATTTGCAGTCCACAAGTTTTTTCAAGAAAAAGGTTTTTTTTACATAAATACTCCTATTATAACTGGGAATGATGCTGAAGGCGCAGGGGAAATGTTTCGAGTTACTACATTGGATCTTAAAGCCCCTCCATTAAATGAAAAAGGTTTTATAAATTATAAAAATGATTTTTTTGGTAAAGAAACAAACCTAACTGTATCTGGTCAACTAGAAGCTGAATCATATGCACTTGGGCTTGGAGAAGTTTATACCTTTGGACCTACATTTCGGGCTGAAAATTCTAACACCACAAGGCACCTTGCTGAATTTTGGATGATTGAACCTGAAATGGCATTTTATGATCTTATTGATAACATGAATTTAGCTGAAAAATTTATAACAAGTGTTTTAAAGGATGTAATGAAAAATTGTTTTGAAGACCTTCAATATCTCGATGATCGACTGGCAAAAGAGGATGAAAAAAAACCTAAAATTGAACGAAATACTATCGGACTTATAGATAGAATAAATTTTGTTATAAATAATGATTTTAAAAGAATTAGTTATACAGAAGCTTTTGAAATTTTAAGAAATTCCAAACCCAACAAAAAAAAGAAATTCAAGTATCCCATTAATAATTGGGGTGTTGACTTACAAAGTGAACATGAACGTTATTTAGTTGAAAAACACTTTAATTGTCCAGTAATATTATTTGACTATCCTTCCAATATCAAGGCATTTTATATGCGGAGAAATGATGACGGAAAAACAGTTAGAGCAATGGATATTCTCTTTCCTGGAATCGGAGAAATAGTTGGAGGATCTCAAAGAGAGGAGCGTCTTGAAGTACTTGAAAAATGCATTGACGACTTGAAAATAGATCGTAAAGAATTGTGGTGGTATTTAGACTTAAGAAGGTTTGGTAGTGTACCACACAGTGGATTTGGATTGGGTTTTGAGAGATTGGTCCAATTCACTACAGGTATGAATAATATCCGTGACGTAATTCCCTTTCCTAGAACACCTCAAAATGCTTCATTCTGATCATGAAAGTTGAATTTCACATATAATCTGATTAAAGATGTTAAAACAACAACTTAACCTAAAGCTTTCTCAAAAATTATCTCCTCAACAAATCCAGTTAATGAAAATGATCCAGCTTTCTACACTAGATTTGGAACAAAGGATTGAAGCTGAAATGGGAGAAAATCCAGCTTTAGAAAGTGGGTCAGAACAAAATGATAGAGAAAATTATGATACTGATTTCGATGAACACAATAAAATAGAAGCAGAAGAAATTAATATTGATCAATATTTAAGTGATGACGAAACCCCCTCGTACAAACTCTATTCAAATAATTTCAGTAATCAGGAAGATGATAGAACAGTCCCATTATCAGGCGGATTAAGTTTTCATCAATTCTTATCTCAACAGATAGGTAATCTGATTCTTGGGAAAAGTGAAATGGATATTGCAAAATTTATAATTGGGAGCATCGATGAAAGTGGATATTTGCGAAGAAGTAATGATGAACTATTAGATGATCTAGCGTTTACTCAAAATATTATTGTCGAGTCAAATCAAATTGAAAAAATAATTAAATCCGTTCAATCTCTTGACCCCCCAGGAATTGGAGCCCGCTCACTGCAAGAATGTCTTAGACTGCAATTAGAAAAAAAGAAAATAGATCGTCCTGAAGTAGTTCATGCGCTTAATATTATAAAAAATGAATTTGAACACTTTACTCATAAACATTATTTGAAACTTCAAGAACGACTTGGAATTAATAAAGAACAATTGAAAATCGCTTTAGATTTAATAAGCAAATTAAACCCAAAACCAGGAGGATCGATTGCTGCATCAAGTCAAAACACTCATATTGTTCCAGATTTTATATTGACAATTGAAAACGGTGAATTGAATGTAATATTAAATCATCGAAATGCACCCAAATTAAGAGTTTCAGACACATATAAAGAAATGCTTTTGGGTTATTCCGAAACCAACTCAAAATCGAAACCGCAAGAAGAGGCTGTACAATTCATTAAGCAAAAGCTTGATTCAGCAAAATGGTTTATTGATGCTATTAAGCAACGATACCAAACATTAACTTTAACAATAAATGCAATTTTAGAACATCAAGAAGAATATTTTTTGACAGGAGATGAACGAAAGCTTCGCCCTATGATTTTAAAAGATATCGCAGACAAAATAGGCATGGATATATCTACCATCTCCCGAGTTGCTAGCAGTAAATACATTGATACACCTTATGGGACAAAACTGCTAAAGAGTTTTTTTTCAGAAGGATTGAAAAATGAAGACGGAGAGGATGTTTCATCAATTGAAATAAAAAAGATTTTGGAGCAATTTATTTCAGCTGAAAGCAAGAAAAAACCTCTAACAGATCAATCGCTTTCAGTTATGATGAAAGAAAAAGGATATATTGTAGCAAGGAGGACAATTGCAAAATATCGAGAACAGTTAGATATTCCTGTAGCAAGAATGAGAAAAGAACTATAGCAAATAAAAAATTAAGCCAATCTTTATAGAGCTTACTTTAAATGGTTTGTCAGAATATTGGTCCCTTATGTTTTTCATAATTTGATCCAAACCGTAAGAGAAATAAAAATTCCATGTGTTATATCCAAAACTTAAATACAACTCTTTATTCCAATTATTAACTTCATTAGAAAAACTTATTCTAACGAAAAATTTAGATTTCATATTTTAATAAAAATAATCCTTCTATTTTGAATTAACTTAAGGTTTTATCACTTTAATTAAATTTGTAAAAATATGTCTTATGCAAATAATTGATACTCACACTCATCTTTATCTTGAAGCTTTTGATGCAGATCAAAATGAAGTTATAAAGCGAGCTACAGATGCTGGTGTAAGTCATTTTTTTATTCCAGCGATAGATAGTAATTATACTGAACGGATGTACGCATTAGAAAAAAGTTATCCTAACCTGGTCAGTTTAATGGCAGGTCTACACCCATGTTATGTAAAAGACAATGTGGAAGAGGAATTAGAAAAGGTATTTGAACAACTTAATACACGTTCCTTTTGTGCCATAGGTGAAATTGGAATTGATTTACATTGGGATAAAACATATTTAAAAGAACAACAAAAAGCTTTCTCAAGACAAATTGAATTGGCAAAGGAATATGAATTACCAATTGTTATTCATTGTAGAGATGCCTTTGATGAAGTTTTCGAAGTTTTAGATCAGTACCGTTCATCAGAACTTTTTGGAATATTTCATTGCTTCACAGGTACAATAGAGCAGGCTATGCGTGCTGTAGATCTGAATTTTAAGCTTGGAATAGGAGGTGTTATCACTTATAAAAATGGTAAAATCGATAACTTTTTACACAAATTACCCCTGGATTCTATTGTTTTAGAA
>CABYBK010000072.1 GCA_902517245.1 uncultured Bacteroidota bacterium
TTTTGGCTGAATAGAAACTTTTTCACCACTGGTTAAATCCACACGAAATAAAACACCTTGTTGATATTCTCCGTAAATAATGTCATTATATACTGGGTCAGTTGCAGATTGATGACCGTCAGCGCCTAGAGTTTTGTACCAATGCTTATTAGCTATCCCTTCTCGCTCGTCGGTTGCTGATGGACCACCAGCAGACCCGTTATCTTGTGTACCTCCAAAAATATGATAGAATGGCTCAGCATTATTTACTGCTACTTTGTAAAATTGTGTCAAAGGAAGATTTTTTACATATCGCCAAGTTTCAGCAAGATCAAAAGATTCATAAATTCCTGCATCAGTTCCTAACATTATATAATCTGGATCATTTTTCTTAAATACTATAGCATGATTATCGGAATGCTTATCTCGTTCGTCAAGTTGAACAAATGTTTTACCTCCATCTTCAGATGTTAGCACTCTGACATTCATCAAATATAAGCGATCAAATTGATGCGGGCTTGCATATAACTCTTGATAATAGTGAGGCCCAGTTCCTCCAGAAACAGTATTTGACATTTTTTCCCAAGATTCACCTAGGTCTTCAGATCTATAAACAGCTCCAGATTTTCGATCTAATTCAATAGCAGCATAAACTACATCTGGATTTTGCGGAGAGATTGCTAATCCTATCTTACCCATATTCCTTCTCGGTGAATCGTCATCATCTATAACCCCGTCGTTGTTAGAATCAGGATTATTAGGAAGGCCAACCTTTAATATTTTCCAGTTATCGCCACCATCATCAGAACGATAAATCGCTGTCCCAGGACCACCTCCCATTAATGCTGCTACAGTTCTGTGTCTATCCCATGTAGCTGCATACAAAATTTTTGGATTTCGAGGATCGATCATTATATCTGTAACACCTGTCCATTGGTTATTACCTAAAACTTTTTTCCAGGTTGAACCTCCATCTATTGTTTTATAAAGACCTCTTTCTCCTCCCTTAGTCCATAGAGGGCCTTGAACAGCAACCCACAATACATTCGAATTATTAGGATGTATTATAATTTCAGATATGTGTTCTGACTTTCTTAAGCCCATATTAGTCCATGTCTTTCCACCATTATTGCTTCGATATATTCCATCTCCGTAAGCTACATGTCTACCACCAACATTTTCACCAGTTCCAACCCAAACAACTTCAGGATTAGAAGGATCTAAAGTGATGCAGCCAGTAGAATATGAAGATTCATCATCAAAAATTGGTGTCCATGTGGTACCTGCATTTACGGTTTTCCATACTCCAGATGACCCAGTAGCAACATACCATACACTCTCATTCGTTGGGTGGAATTTTATATCAGCTATTCTTCCTGACAAAAAAGCAGGACCAACATTCCTTAACTTAAAGGCATCTAAGGAAACTGTTTTAGGTGTATAATTAATTTTATTTTTTTTTCGTTTTTGTGCGTCCACAGAATGGATTGGAGCCAATAATAGTAGTATCAGTAGTGGACTGAGTAAAAATTTCATAAATAATTTGTTTTAGACTAACCAAATTACTATTTATTTGTGCTTTAACAATTGAATTCCTTGATTTTTTAGATATTGTAATAAAAAAATAATGAAGATTCGAATCTTATTTTTAAAATTTCTTTTTTTGTCATGCAGCTTAGCATTCGCTCAAAATATTAATGACAAAGATGATGAAAGAAAATCCATCGATTCCTTAACAAAGGGATTAGTAAAACAAAAAGGAATAATTACTTCATATACCAAGGGAAACAAAATATTTTTTGAAATTGATAAAGAAATATTGGGTAAAGATTTATTAATGGTTACTAGATTTGCACAATTCCCAGCTAATTTCCAAGCTTATCAAAATGCTGGATCTAAAACTAGTGAACAGCTTGTAAGCTTTATTAAAAATAACAACCAACTAATCATTGTTCAAAAAAGTTATGTGAATATTGCAGATATGAAAGATCCTATAGCTAAAAGTGTTGCTCAGAATAACTTCCCTCCTATTTTAGCAGCATTTTCTATAAAAAACAACGAAAAAGAAAGTTTTTTAATTGATGTAGGTAAGTATTTTAATAATGATTCTCCTGGTTTTAATATTTTAAGTAGTGCCCAAAAAAAGCAATTTGGAATTGGAGGTGTAGATACTAAAAGAAGTTTTATTGATAATGTCAAAAGTTTTCAAAAAAATATTGAGATCCGACATACATTAACATACAGGTCGAGTAAACCTCCAAAGGGAAATCTAACTAAAACAGTAAGCTTTCAAATAAATCATTCTATTATTTTATTACCTGAAGATCTAATGCCTGTGCGCTATTTAGATCCAAGAATTGGATGGTTTAATTTAAAAAAATATAATTACAGTTCTGAGGCATTAAAATCTGATGAAATTCGTATTATACAACGCTGGCGCCTTGAACCTAAAGATAAAATTGCTTATGCACAGGGTAGACTTGTAGAACCAATCAAACCGATAGTCTATTTTTTGGACCCAGCAACTCCAGATAAATGGAGAAGTTATATTAAGAGAGGAATTGAAGACTGGTCTAAAGTATTTGAAAAGGCTGGGTTTAAAAATGCTATTATTGCAAAAGATCCACCTTCCAAAGAAGAGGATCCGGAATTTAGTTTGGAAGATGTTCGCTATTCATCTATACGCTATGTCGCATCAACTACCAGAAATGCGACTGGCCCTCGTGTTTCAGATCCACGAACGGGGGAAATTATTGAAAGTGATATTATTTGGTATCATAATCATTTAAGGTCATATCGCAATCGATATTTACTTGAAACTGGAGCCTCTAATGTTAAAGCGAGAAGTTTAGATATTCCTGAAGAAGAAATTGGAAAAATGATGCAAAGAGTAATTTCACATGAGGTGGGCCATGCACTAGGACTTCCACATAATATGAAAGCAAGTTCAGCATATCCAGTTGATTCATTACGTTCAGGTTCGTTCACACAGAGGAATGGAATTGCTACTACTATTATGGATTATGCCAGATATAATTATGTTGCACAAC
>CABYBK010000073.1 GCA_902517245.1 uncultured Bacteroidota bacterium
AAATAAGGGAAGAGTTTACGAATTAAATGAAAAATCAGGTGTAATGGACTATGGAATAGCAAGGGGTTCAATACATTTTGATTATGACAATGATGGTGATCAAGATATATTTGTTGTAAACCAAAGACCAGTAAATGATATGACCTACAGAGGAGGGGTCGTTGGATCTAAATTATACAGAAATGATTCCTCAAATGATAATAATTGGTTGAAAATTAAATTAAAGGGAAATCACTCTACAACAAGAGGTTTAGGAGCAAGGATAAGAATTGTCTGTGATGATTTGAGTATGATAAGAGAAGTTGATGGTGGATCGAGTCACGCTTCACAAAATAGTTCTATTATTCACTTTGGATTAGGCGAGAAGATAAAAGTAGATTCTTTAATTGTCACATGGCCTGGAGGTAAAAAACAGTATCTTATGGATTTAATTCCAAATAATCTAATTGAGATTGAAGAAACTATTATTAAAGAGCCTTCGTTTATAGAATCTTTATTAGAATATTTTAACTGGAATTAAAACTTTTAGCTTTAAAAATTCCAATGAAAAAGGAGCTATTACTTTATATTATAATGATTTTTTTAGTCAACTTTTCTTTTTCACAAGAGGAAAGTATCGCCAGAAAGTGGAATGAGGTTCTTCTAAATTCAATCCGAAATGATTTGGCAAGGCCAACTGTTCATGCACGAAATTTATTTCATATATCAGCAGCGATGTATGATGCTTGGGCAATTTTTGATACTGAATCAAAACCCTATTTTATAAATCAGAGTAATCATGATTACTTTATTCCCTATACAAAAACTGAATTTAATGGTCCTTTAGATCAAAATAGAGAAAAAGCGATCAGCTATGCTGCTTATAGGCTACTAATTCATCGTTATGAGATTTCGCCTGGTTTTAGAAAATCAAAAAAGGCTATTGATTCGTTATTTGAAAAATTGGGCTATGACAAAGAATTTAAATCTACAGATTATAAAAATGGAAATGCTGCGGCTTTAGGAAATTATATCGCTAAGAAGATAATAAGTCACACATGGAATGATGGAGCAAACGAAAAATATTTTTATACCAACCTATTCTATGAACCTAAAAATGATCCTTTAATTCTAAAAAATTCTGGTATTAAGGGCTTGAAGGATCCTAACCGATGGCAACCACTTGCATTTGAAAAGTTTATTGATCAATCAGGAAATGAATTGGCTGGGTCTGTTCCAGAATTTTTGGGCCCTGAATGGGGATCTGTGAAGCCTTTTAGTATAGCTCAGAAAAATTTAACTATAAAAAGTAGAGATGGCTATGATTACCCAATTTATTATGATCCTGGACCCCCTCCTCAATTTTTAAAATCAGAAATGAGTATTAATGAGCAATACGTATGGAATCATAGCCTAGTTTCAATCTGGAGTTCTCATATGGATCCAAATGATGGTGTATTTTGGGATATTTCTCCAGCTAGCATAGGAGATCTAAACTTTGAAAATATCAACTTCGATGTTGATGGATTAAAAAGAATTTACAAGCATATCGATGGAGGTGATAAAAGTGTGGGACATAAATTAAATCCTTTTACAAATAAACCTTACGAAAAACAAATTGTTCCACGTGGTGATTATACAAGAGTTATTGCAGAATTTTGGGCTGACGGTCCTGATTCAGAAACACCTCCTGGCCATTGGTTTACCATATTAAACTATGTATCCTACCATGAAAAATTTGAAAGAAAATTTGAAGGAAAAGGAGAGATAGTAGATCCTTTAGAATGGGATATTAAAGCCTATTTTTTATTAGGTGGTGCTATGCATGATGCTGCAATTGCTTCATGGGGTCTAAAAGGTTATTATGATTATATAAGACCCATAAGTGCGTTAAGGTATATGGCCCAAAATGGTCAATCTTCAGATTCTAATTTACCTAACTACAATTCTATTGGTATCAAGTTAGTTGAAGGATTCATAGAATCAGTCAAAAAAGATGATGAACTTGCTGGGAAAAGTGGTGAAAATATTGGTAAAATTAAAGTTTTATCATGGCGAGGGCATCAGTATGTAAAAGATCCAAAAACAGACTACGGAGGTGTTGGATGGATTTTAGCTGAAAACTGGTTTCCTTATCAAAGACCTACATTTGTAACGCCTAATTTTTCTGGGTATGTATCAGGACATTCTACTTATTCGAGGGCCGCAGCAGAGCTAATGACATTATTGACAGGAGATGAATTTTTTCCAGGGGGAATGGGAGAGTTTGTTGCTAAAAAAAATGAATTCTTAGTTTTTGAAAAAGGGCCATCTCAAGATATTAAAATTCAATGGGCAACATATAGGGATGCAAGTAATCAGTGTAGTCTTTCCAGAATCTGGGGAGGAATTCACCCTCCAGTTGATGATCTTCCTGGAAGAGTAATCGGTGAAAAAATTGGAATCAATGCATTCAGCTTTGGTAAGAAGTACTTTTAGTGGTATTCTTTTACAGGGTTTAGTTTTTTAAAAATGTAATAATTATGACACAGAAGTATAGTCAAAGGTTCAAAATGTATAATATGTCATAGATGAAAACAAAAATATTATTCTTAACTTTTTTGACAATTATATTTTCTTGCCAGAAAACAGAAATAAACCTTTTTGGCGAGCAAACTAGTATTGTACCTATTCCTAAAACAATTAACATTGACCCTGATAAAAGAGGATTAATATTATCAAATTCAATATTATTTTTTGCCAGTAGCCCTGAAATTAATACACTTCTAAATGTATTTGAAAAAGATATAGAAAGTATCTCATCAATGGATATAAAATTTAAGGAGACCACTAAAATTGAAGCTGATTTGGTCTTTGAAATAGACAACAATTTGGAAGATGAAGAATATTCTATCCAAAT
>CABYBK010000074.1 GCA_902517245.1 uncultured Bacteroidota bacterium
CAAGAGATGAATTTAATATTAGGGGCAAATTATGGCTATTCATTTAATTCAAAATCTATAGAACCATTCAGAAATATTAAGTACTTCAATAGTAAAAAATATTGGAAATGGTTGCAACAGTTAAATTTTAATTTACTCCCCAGCTCTATTGAAGGGGCCTCAAACGTCAATCGAATTTTAAATAATCAAAAATTTCGTCAGGTTTACCTAGAAGGTACTGATGCCTCTCTTCAAAGAAGCTTACCTAATCTTCAACAGCGAAACTTTTTGTTTGATTATAATTATGCCCTTAGTCATAATTTTTCTCGTTCACTTCGTTTTAATTTTAATGCGGCTACAAGTAGTATTATCAGACAGAATACAGATATTAATTCAGGAGATATTCAAACGGCTAATAATAATCAGCGTATTTTGTGGCAAAACATACTTAATACCGGTGAGCCAAATTCACATTTTCAGTCTCTGGCACTTAATTATAAACTTCCCTTTCAATACATCCCCTTTTTAAGTTTTATTGATGCTACTTATAATTATACGGGAAATTTTAATTGGCAAAGAGGTTCGGAGGCACTAGCAGGAGTCAAAAGTGATGATGGTCTAGAACTAGGTTTGGTAAATACAATTCAAAACAACAACACTAAAACAATCACTGGAGCTCTATCTTTTTCCAGACTCTATTCTGCACTTGGATTAAAATCAAATAACAATCGCTCTCAGTTTGGACCTAAATCAATCAAAGTTGGAGATTCAACGAAAAAAAAGAATACAATTTTAAAGAAAAGTTTAACTAAGCTTGTTAATGTTTTAACAGCTGTTAAAAGGGTTCAAGCTAGTTACAATGAAAATAATGGTAGCGTGCTTCCAGGATATCTTCCCTCAGTTGGTTTTGCAGGTGGTTTGAAACCTACTCTAGGCTACACTCTTGGGAGTCAGGCTGATATAAGATATGAAGCTGCTAGACAAGGATGGTTAACTAAGTTCCCTAATTTTAATCAGCTATACACTCAACTTAGATCCAGCAAGTTTAAAATTTCTGCTCAATTAGTTCCTTTAAAAGGATTAATAATTGATTTTAATGCTGATAGAGATTTTACCGAAAATCAGATGGAAAATTTTAGAATTGAAAATCAAAATTATATGCCGCAAAATAGTAGTATTTTGGGGAATTTTGGTATGTCTACAGTTTTATTAAAAACTACATTTAATACCTCTAAGAGCTCAATTAGCGATAATTTTGAAAGGTTCAGAGAATTCAGAAAAATAATTGCTGGTCGTTTAGTAGAAAATACGATTTTCTCTGATTTAGGAGATGATATTGAAGGCTATCCACTGGGTTTTGGTAAAAATCAACAATCGGTATTACTTCATTCTTTTGTTGCTGCCTATTCAGGATCAGATCCAAGTCGGATGGAACTTAATCCAATCAAAAATACACCTTTGCCTAATTGGAATTTGAAGTATACGGGTCTCACTGAGGTAAAGTCTATCGCAAAAGTTTTTCAACGTCTTTCATTAAATCATGCTTACAGAGCAAGTTACACCTTAACTAATTTTCAATCAAACTTTGATTATGATCCTTTAAATCCAAATCAAACTGATAATTCAGGGAATTTTATCCCACAAAGATTATATTCTAATGTAAATTTAGTAGAACAGTTTAATCCACTTGTGAGATTAGATATGGAGTTTACAAATTCTCTGAAAATATTAGCTGAGTTAAGAAAAGAACGTGCAATTTCTCTTAGCTTAGACAATAATTTAATTACGGAAACAAGTGGAGACGAGTATATTATTGGACTTGGTTACAGAGTAAAAGATGTCCGTTTCAGAACCAGTATTGGTGGGAGAAAAGTCACTCTTAAAGGAGATTTAAATATTAAAGCAGATGTTTCTTACAGAGACAATATCACAGTATTAAGAAATTTAGAATACGACAATAATCAAGTTACGGCAGGACAACGTCTAGTTGCAATAAAAGTCACTGCAGATTATGCATTGACAAAGAACTTAACTGCACTTTTCTTTTATGACCACAATTTTTCTGAGTTTGCAATTTCAACTGCTTTTCCTCAAACAAGCATCAGATCAGGATTTACAATTCGTTATAATTTCGGTAACTAAAAGTTTTTTTTTGCTACAGGATTTCTGTTACATTTGTTTTTACAAAAAATCAAAAAATGAATGCCCCCCAAGACTTAAAATACACAAAGGATCATGAATGGATTAGAATCGATGATAACATAGCTACAATTGGAATTACTGATTTTGCGCAAGGTGAACTAGGGGATATAGTTTATGTTGAGATTGAAACTCTAACCCAAACATTGGATGCAGAAACTGTGTTTGGTTCAGTTGAAGCCGTGAAGACCGTTTCAGATCTTTTTATGCCACTTTCGGGAGAGATTATTGAGCTCAATGAAGCGCTTGAAGATAACCCAGAAATAGTAAATGAAGATCCTTATGGTGAGGGTTGGATGGTCAAGGTGCGATGCACAGATTTATCACAACTAGAAGGACTTTTAGATGCGGAAGCTTATAAATCAATTATTACAGCTGGATAAACTATTAAAGGTAACAGCAGTTGTTTTAACTTTGATAGTGGTTTACTTGTCTCTTAAACCACCTGAACCAGACAGCGAATCTTGGAGTATTTTCTTTATAAGGGGCGACCTATTTTTACATTTTGTTTGTTATTTTGTACTTTCTATAATTTACTATTTAGCTATGTATAATTATGGGAAAACTATTCAAAAAGCATTAATTCTCTCGCTATTAGTAGGTTTTACCCTTGAGAGTTTACAACTA
>CABYBK010000075.1 GCA_902517245.1 uncultured Bacteroidota bacterium
CTATTATCCTTTGAATCTTTGGATATAACGTTAATTGATACAGACAAAGAATGTTTGCATTATGCAGAGTCCCACCTTGATATTCGAGCACTTCATGGAGATGCGATGTCATTATCACTAATGAAAGATGCTAAGGTTGCAGATTCTGATCTCTTTATTGCAGTTACTGCAGAAGAATCAGTAAATATCACAATATGTGCATTAGCTAAGCAACTTGGAATTAAAAAGACAATAGCTCGTATCTCTAATATTGAATTAATAAAAGCCCAAGATGATATTAGCTTTAAAAATATTGGTGTAGATGAACTTATTTCACCTGAGGAACTTGCCGCTAAGGAAATTCAACAACTTTTAGATCAATCTGCTTTTTCAAACAGTTACGAATTCGAAGGAGGCGCTTTGACTCTAATTGGTACTCGATTAGAAGAGGATGTGCCTTTTGTCGGTAAAAGTGTTAAGGAAGCGGCCTCTATTTTTCCTGATGTTCATTTTATGCCTGTAGCAATTCAAAGAAAAGGTACTCAAATTACATTAATTCCACGAGGTGATAGCTGTTTTGAGGCTGGAGACACAGTTTTTTTTATAACCTCAAAGGAAGGAGTAGAAGAGCTATATAAGCTTACAGGTAAGACAAAAGCATCTATAAAAAATATAATGATTTTAGGTGGAGGTAGAATTGGTTATAATACTGCTCGAGAACTATGCCAGAAAAAGTTTAACGTGACAATCCTTGAAAAGAATAAAAAGAAAGCTTATGAGATTGCAGATCTATTACCAAATGCCCTTGTAATTAATGGTGATGGAAGAAATGCAGAGTTACTCGATGAGGAAAATTTAACTTCAATGGATGCTTTTATAGCAGTTACAGAAAACTCAGAAACTAATATCATGAGCTGTTTAATGGCTCACACTAAAAAGGTAAAAAAGACGATAGCTTTAGTTGAAAATATGGATTATTTTCAACTCTCACATTCTATAGGAATTGATACCTTAATTAATAAAAAACTTTTGACAGCGAATACAATTTTCAGATATGTTAGGAGGGGTGAAGTAGTTGATATGACTACACTAAATAATTTAAATGTAGAGATATTAGAATTTGTTGTAAATGCCAATTCTAAAGTTGCAAATTACAAGATTGTAGATATCGATTTTCCACGTACAGCAATTATAGGAGGAGTAATCAGAGATGGAGAGGGAATCATTGCACTTGGAGATTACACTATACTTCCTGGAGACCGAATTGTAGTTTGCTGTTTGCCAAGATCTATAAAACGGATAGAGAGTTTATTTTTATAAAAACTATATGAATTCTTTCAATTATAAAATTGTAACATTTTTGATGGGTATTTTATTGATTATCAATGGATGCTTGATGTTGCTTTCATCTTTAGTTAGTTATTTGTACAAAGACGGTGTTACATTTGAAATTACATTAGCTTCTTTTATTGTCTTATCTCTTGGAACTATACTCATGTTTTTTGGGCGAAAGCATAATAAAAATATTCAAAAACGGGAAGGATATATAATTGTATCTCTAGGATGGATAATTATGACTGTTACCGGAATGCTTCCTTTTATACTAACAAATAGTATGATAGATATATCTTCAACTTTTTTTGAAACTATGTCTGGTTATACTGCAACGGGCGCAACTATTCTTTCAGAAATTGAATCTTTACCATCAGGAATTCTTTTTTGGAGAAGTATGACTCATTGGATAGGTGGTATGGGAATTATTGTTTTAGCAGTAGCAGTTTTACCTTTGTTAGGTATCGGTGGAATTCAATTATTTTCAGCTGAAGCACCGGGTCCTAACAATGATAAATTACACCCGCGTATAACAGATACCGCTAAAAGGCTTTGGTTTATTTATGTTTCTTTCACAATTTTAGAAGCTATTTTATTAAGTTTTGCTGGAATGTCAATTTTTGATGCAGTTAATCATGCCATGAGTACCATGGCATCGGGAGGTTTCTCTACAAAAAATAATAGTTTAGCTTTCTGGAACCATTTACCATTGGTTCAATACATAATTATTTTATTTATGTTTCTAGCAGGATCAAACTTTGTTCTTAGTTATTTTGCTTTAACTGGTAAAATAAATAAAGTCATCAAGGATGATGAGTTTAAAACTTTTTTATCACTGATAATTATTTTTTCATTGACTGTTTTTATTATTATATATACTAGCGTTGACTTAAATAATAGTTATTTTGAGAACTCACAGATTTTTGGAAAATTAGAGGGGTCATTAAGGCATTCCTTTTTTCAGGTTTTGGCTATAATAACAACAACTGGATTTGTTACTGCAGATTATACAGCGTGGACTCCATTTCTAACTATTTTATTTTTTGGGTTTATGTTTTTAGGAGGTTCAGCAGGAAGTACATCAGGTGGAATTAAAGTAGTTAGACATTTATTAATGATTAAAGGAGGGATTTTAGAATTTAAGCGTTCTTTACACCCAAATGCAATTATACAACCTCGATATAACGGTAAAGTTGTAAATCAGGAAATTATTGGAAACATATTGGCATTTTTCATTCTTTATATGATTTCTTTTATTGTTGGGAGTTTAGTGTTTGGGTTTTTAGGATTA
>CABYBK010000076.1 GCA_902517245.1 uncultured Bacteroidota bacterium
TAATCCAAGTTATCATGGGCTTAATTATCATGAAGCCATAGGTAATATTGCTTTTATTGCTAAGGTTCGTATTGAAGGACTTCGAGATTTAGGAAGTGCTCCAAGTCCATTCAATAGCTTTCAATCGATCCAAGGTATTGAAACATTAGATATAAGAATGAAAAAACATTCTGAAAATGCCTTAAAATTAGCAGCTTGGTTATCTACAAAAGATGAAGTAGCGTGGGTTAACTACCCTGGCTTAAAAACATCAAAGTATAACGCCTTAGCACAGAAATACCTTCCAAAAGGTCAAAGTGGAATAGTAACATTTGGATTAAAAAAAGGATTTGAAGCTGGTAAAAAAGTTGCTGATCATACCAAATTATTTTCATTATTAGCTAATATTGGAGACACTAAATCTTTGATTATTCATCCTGCAAGTACAACACACCAACAATTAAATGAGGAAGCTCAGAAAACTACTGGTGTAACTAAAGACTTGATAAGACTTTCTGTAGGGTTGGAAGATATAAAAGATCTAATAGCTGACTTGGACGCTGCTTTTACCCATATCTAGCCTATGGCAGGGGTCAAAAAGATTTCAATATCTGATTTCAAAACACATTCGGGGACTGTATTTCCTTCAATTGAATTGTATTACCAGCAATTTGGTAGAAGGATAGGATCAGCCCCGATTGTTTTGGTGAATCATTCTCTTACTGGTAATGCGCAATTGACAGGAAAAAAAGGGTGGTGGAATGAAATTATTGGTCCCGGTAAAATTATAGATACAAAACGCTATACCGTTTTGGGATTTAATATTCCTGGAAATGGTGTTATGGGTCAAACATTTGATTCACCAGTACACTTTCATACTGGCGACATTGCGATGCTTTTTTTAAAAGCATTAAATGTATTAAATGTTAAGCATCTTCATGCTCTTATAGGGGGGTCTATTGGAGGTTGTATTGCTTGGGAAATGTCAGCAATTTCTCCAAAATTGTGTAAATATTTAATACCTATAGCTGCTGATTGGAAGGCAAACGACTGGATTACAGCCAATACCTTTTTGCAAAAACGTATATTACAAAACTCTAAAAATCCTTTAGAGGATGCCCGTATACACGCTATGTTGACTTACAGGACTCCACAATCTTTTGATTCTCGATTTAAAAGAACAAAAAATTATGATAAAGGATTACAAAATATTGAAACCTGGTTGTTATATCATGGCGATAAGCTGGCTAAAAGATTTAGCTTAAAAGCATATGTAATGATGAATCACCTCTTAGCTTCAATTGATGTTGAAAGAGAAGGTCGAAACATAAATGATATAATTAAAAATATTAATGCAGAGATTCATTTAGTAGCTATTGATAGTGATTTATTTTTTACTCCCATGGAAGATAAAAAAACATTTGAATTAGGTAAAAAAATTAAAAAAGATATTTATTATCACGAAATTAGCTCAATTCATGGGCATGATGCATTTTTGATAGAAAATGAAAAGATGGTTAAAATCCTAGCTAAAATATTTTAAACTTAAAAAAACTTATTATGAATGTTTCACTAGAAAGAATCAATGATGATTACCTTTTTGAAGTTACAAACTCCAACGGGATGAGTATTCATCTCGACAACAAGTCAAAAACTACTGGGCAGGTAAAAGGAATTAGTCCTATGGAATTACTTTTAATGGGAGTTGCAGGATGTAGTAGTATTGATATTGTGGCTATATTGAATAAGCAAAAAATTAATCCAAAGCTCTTGAAAATGAATGTAAAAGGTCATCGTAACGAAAACGATGTGCCAGCTCTATTTTATCAAATAGATATCGATATTTATTTAGAAGGTGATTTTTCTCCCGAAAAGGCAAAGCGTGCAGCAGAATTATCTTTTGATAAATATTGTTCAGTTTCAAAAACGCTGGAGCCTACAGCTAAAATTACTCATAAAGTATTTTTAAATGGGATTGAGGCGTGATTTTTTTTGACTAAAAAGAAAATTAACAACTTTCTAAATTGTTAACTTTTTAAATATCTTTTCTAAGCTTTCATTTTTTAGCTGTAGCTTTATTATTTTGAGTCCGTTGTCATGGGCAAAATCAAATATCTTTGGGCGAAGATCTTTTTTGCCTTTAACATGAATTTCGTATTCAAAGTCATGAGTATTTTTAACTTCTTCAACATTTGGAATTCGAAGAATTGCCTGATTTTCAATTCTATAATCAAAGCTTACTTCAATTATTTGTTTTTGACCTTGTCTAATGTTCTTTAATTGATTATCAAAAACAATTTTTCCTTTATTGATTATAATAACTCGGTCACATAATGCATCGACTTCCTGAAGTATATGTGTTGAAAGTAAAACAGTTTTTTCTTTTCCAAAAGCACGGATAAGTTTTCTAATTTCTAATATTTGGTTAGGATCTAGGCCCGTTGTTGGTTCATCGAGAATTAGTAATTTTGGATTGTGAATCAGTGCTGCAGCAAGGCCAACTCTTTGCTTATAACCTTTAGATAATGTTTGAATTTTTTTATGCTTATATTCACTTAGGCCTATTTGCTTTATTAGTTCCTCAATTTTGGGATTTATCAGACGATATAAATCA
>CABYBK010000077.1 GCA_902517245.1 uncultured Bacteroidota bacterium
TAAACATGTGGCCCAAATGCCCCCCACATTTGTTGCATTTAAGCTCAGAGCGAGCATAACCAACCTTGTAATCTACATCATATTCTAAATTTTCTTCATTACCGCGGTCAAAAGATGGCCATCCTGTTCCAGAATCAAATTTATATTTAGATTCGTACAGAGGAGCATGACAACCGGCACATACATATATACCTTCTTTTTTATTAAAATTTAAAGAACCTGAAAACGCACGTTCAGTTCCTGCTTTCCTCAAAACATAATAAGCCATTTCAGGAAGTTGCTCTTTCCATTCAGCGTCACTTTTAGAGACTAAATACTTGCTTTCTTGTTCCTGTGAGTTGCTTTTACAGGAAACCATTAAAAAGGAAACTAGAAATACATAGAAAATCTTCATTGTTTTTGTTCAAAATTAAACATTCTTTTCGATCTTCGAAAAAATAAGATTTTTCAAAACAAAAATAGAATATATAAATTTGCTAGCTTTTATACTTAAGATTTCGTTACATTACAAAATTAAAAATCTAAAATGCTAACTCTTAAGACTCCTTTGGAAAAAGGAAGTAAAAAACTCATAAACGCATGGGCTTTTTACGATTGGGCTAATTCAGTTTATTCACTTGTTATATCTTCAGCAATCTTTCCTATCTATTTTGGAGCTTTATTTTCTGAGATTAACACTATTTCTTTTTTAAGTTACGATATTAAAAACACTGCTGTAATTAGTTTTGTAACGGCTTCAGCCTTTTTAATAGTTTCTTTTATCTCTCCAATTTTATCAGGTATTGCTGATTATATTGGAAACAAAAAAAAGTTTATGAAATTTTTTGTTTATCTGGGTTCAGTATCATGTATTGGTCTTTATTGGTTTGAATTAGAAACCATTTATCTTGGGCTATTATTTTATTTTTTAGCTTTAATCGGTTTATGGTCAAGTATAGTCTTCTATAATTCTTATTTGCCTGACATTGCCTTTCCAGAGCAACAGGATCGTGTCAGTGCTCGTGGCTATTCTTATGGCTATATTGGAAGTGTAACTCTTTTGTTATTTAATTTAGTCATGGTAATGCAGCCTGAATTGTTCGATATTGAAGGTTCCAAAAGCGAAGCTTCAATGACAGCTATGAAATATTCTTTCATTTCAGTGGGAATTTGGTGGGCGCTGTTCAGTCAGTACTCATTTTATTATTTACCAAAAAGTAATCATGAAGTTAAGGTTACTAAAGATATTTTTTGGAATGGCTATAAGGAGTTAAATTTGGTTTGGAGACAATTAAAAGGACTAGTTCGAATAAGGCGTTTCCTTCCTGCATTTTTCCTTTATAGCATGGCTCTGCAAACGGTTATGTTAGTTGCTGCTTATTTTGGAGAAGAAGAAATTTCTTGGGCAAATTCTGATGAAAAGACAGTTGGGCTTATTGTTAGTATTCTGCTTATTCAGATTGTAGCTATTTTCGGAGCAATCCTTACTGCAAGAGCATCAGAGCGTTTTGGTAATATTCCTGTTTTAATTACAATTAATTTTATATGGGTAGGACTTTGCGTAATAGCCTACTACACTCGAACACCTCTTCAATTTTATTATGTGGCAGGATTTGTTGGTTTAGTTATGGGAGGATTACAATCTCTTTCTCGATCTACATACTCTAAGTTACTTCCTAAAACTATTGACACCACTTCTTTTTTTAGTTTTTATGAAATAACAGAGAAAATCGGAATTGTATTAGGTATGGTTTGCTTCGGCTTGGTAGATCATATTTCTGGGAGCATGCGGAATGGTATTTTATTTTTTATCATTTTTTTTATTTTCGGTGCCTTAATGTTATTGAGAGTGCCAAATTCAAAAACCTCCTATACATAGCCTTATTTTCTATCATGAAAATACTATTGGCATAAATATTGTCATATTAAATTGTGTAGTACTCTAATATCAAAAACTAATTTTGTGAATGTTCAAATGAGAGCTTAGGATTACATGAAATGACAAAATGACTTAAATTAAAGAAATGAGTAGATCCTTTTTTAGTGCAATTGACAATATGTCACTTCAAGACATAGAATCTGAAGCTGATTTAATACCATTATTAACGACAGAGGATGAAGAAGCTCTTGAAAATGAAGCTCTCCCAAAAATAGTGCCTATCCTTCCACTTCGAAATACCGTTTTGTTTCCTGGTGTTGTGATTCCTATCACTGCTGGAAGAGATAAATCAATTCAGCTAATAAAAGATTCTAATTCAGCTGATAAGATCATTGGTGTAGTAGCACAACAGAACCAAAGTGACGAAAATCCTGGTCCCAAAGATATTTTTGAGCTTGGTACTGTTGCGCAAATTCTTCGTGTATTGAAAATGCCCGATG
>CABYBK010000078.1 GCA_902517245.1 uncultured Bacteroidota bacterium
CATTGAAAGAAAACAAAATGGCCTATTAGTAGAAAGTGAATTCTTAACATAAGATTTCTATAAATTAAATCATTTAAATATCATTATATTAAAATTACTTTGTTAATTGAAAAGAGAAATATTTAGTTTATTAAAGCTGATCAAAACTAGCTATATCGTCTGCAGAGGTTAAATCCAAAATATTCTCATTTACCCCAAAGCACTCAATTTGATTTGGTTCCTTTTCATTTAATAACCTAATTGCCTCTGGTAGTTCCTTTTCATTTCTCTCAGGATGAATAGGACAATTTTTTAAATAAGGATAGAGTTGCTTGCCAACAAAGCTAAAAATATTCATGCTTACACGAATCTCACCGGTGTGATCTCTATATTTTTCAATAGTTTCTGGGTTTGGTTTTTCAACAAGTGCTTTTAAATAACCTTGAGAATCAATATCCATGACGGCGAAACTAACCAAACGTTCGTCTGAATAATTAAGTGCAGATCGCGCGTAGCTAATTAAGGCATTAGGAGTTTTTCGTTCTTTACGAAGTTGTTTAAAAGCATCGCATGAATACAAATTGTCTCCATTGCAAATAGTAAAGGTTTGATTTTGTAATTCCGGATATTGATTTAAAGCCTGTTCTACTGCGTCAGCGGTGCCTAGCGGTTTGATCCTATCTTCAGGGGTGTCTTGGATTACAAAATGAACTTGAGCTCCAGCGTATGTGTTATTGGATTTATCTTTTCCTATATATTCCTGAAAAGCATGATTTTCTGGGCTAGTGATTAAATATATATCCGAATAACCTGCTGCTACAGCATTTGAAATTAAATGAAAAATTAAAGGCTTTTGTTTTATACCCAAAGGAATCAAGCTTTTGTGAACACTATGAGCTAATTTTTTTTTTGATTCAGATAGCTTGCTTTTTCCTAATGATCGTTTCATACGGGAAGAAGCTCCTCCAGCCATAATAATGAGACTATTCATAAATGTGATGTTAATTTAATTTCATAAGCTGACTTTACACCTGCTTTTAAAAAAGATCTAATAACTGGTTTGCATGTCTCTGGTGTTACCATCGCAACCATACAACCCCCCCCTCCAGAGCCAATAATTTTTGCTCCCAATGCACCAGCCCTTAAAGATTCTTCTAATTGCTTTTGCATAATTGCAGGTGTATTTTGAATTCTTTCTTGTAATATTTTTTGATGGGCATTCATCAAAGACCCTAATTGTTCTTGATCTATCGGGCCATTTGCCAAAATTTTTCTAGCTTTTTGAGTTAAAAGATGGTTGAAAATAGTTGCGTACCAATGATCTCGATAAACTTCTGGAACGAGATGTAAATACTCCTCATACTCACTTTCAATCGCCTCATGTACATTAAAGTTTGGTATCTTTTCTTTTACTGCTGAAATTGCTGACTGCCCATAAGCTCTTGCGTTTTGGAGTACAGTTAACGTTTGTTTTGATAGTCCGGATTCAGCTATTACTAAACTTCCGATATCAGCATTTAATCTCTCTGTTTTTGTTGTGAGAGTATCAATATATAATAGTCCTTTTTGGGCTATGGTATATTGGTCCATTATCCCACCTGGTTGATTGAAAAAAGTAGATTCAGCATCATAGGCCCATTTCCCAATTTGTTCATCATTTACATCTTTCTTTTGATCTTGTGTTTCTAATAAAAAGCGTATCCAAGCAACAACTAATGCTGAGGAACTTGATATACCTGCATTAATAGGTATATCTCCATATATTTTGATTTTATAGCCTTGATTAAATGAAAAACCTGCTCTTTTTAGCACTTCTAATGCAGAAAGAAAGTAATCTCCACTTTCTATATTATTATATTTTTTATTTAGATCTATTACTTTAACGGAATCAATATCAATCAACTGAATAAATAAATTATTATTATTTACTCGCTCACCTTCGATTTTGATATATCGATTTATAGTTCCAGCAATTACTGGTAATTCTAGGTAATCTTGATGGTCGCCAAAAAAACAAATCCTCGCAGGGGCAGAAACTTTTATCACTTTTAATAAATTATGAAATAATTGATAAGGGCTTTGTTTTTCCCCAAGCACCTCTTGTAAAATCAGGAAATTTTTGAGGCATGCCTCCTTGAGCAACCGAAGCTTCGCTTAACGGTGAAACAGCACTCCAAAAACAGCCCTCATAGACATTTTGGTCTAAAGGAGCGCCTTCTTTTAAGCATTCAACCATTCGGTATAACATCATAAAATCCATGCCTCCATGGCCTCCCATTTTTTTGGATAATACTCCTAATCTTTTGTACATAGGATGTTCATATTGGTCATAAAGAGATTCTAATTGCTCACCTTTTGCCCAA
>CABYBK010000079.1 GCA_902517245.1 uncultured Bacteroidota bacterium
GAGCTGACTCGTTTTTTAATATTTTTAGATTTTCCTATATAGATTATTTTATCCCCTTTATCATAAAATTGATAAACTCCGGGGACTTCTGGCAAGCCTTTTATTTGAATTTCAACAGTATCTAATTTCACAAAACGAAAATATTGATTTTCTTTGGGTCTATAATTAATTTCTAACTCATTTCATGAATTCTGAAGTTTTAAAATCAAAATTAAGATCTGTTTTTTTGAGAAAGCGTCTTGAACTTAGTGAAGAAAAACATGAAAAATTAAGTTTTGACATTGCAAATCAATGTTTAAAACTTCCCATTTGGGATTTTGAGTACTTTCACTTATTTCTTTCTATAAAATCTAAGGCAGAAATTGACACTTCCCTAATATTGACCATGCTTCAAGGAAGGGATAAACAAGTAATAATTCCCAAAGTAAATAGAAATAATTTAGAACATATTTTATTGACAGATAGCACTAAGATTAAAGTTAATTCTTGGGGTATACCTGAACCTGATAAAGGAATTTTAATAGATCCAAGAGATTTAGATGTAATATTTATCCCATTATTGGGATACGATAAAACAGGTAATCGCGTAGGTTATGGTAAGGGGTTTTATGATAATTTCTTAGTGAAATGCAAACCAGAAGTTGTAAAGATCGGACTTTCTTTTTTTAAACCTGTAGATAAAATATCTGGAGTTCACACAAATGATATCCCTTTAGATTTTTGTGTTAATCCTAAAGAGATAATAAATTTTTCATAGGAGAAATGATCATTTAATGTAACCTATACTACTCATATTAAAAAATAATGTTAAGTTTGCGTTACATTAATAAAATATAAATCATAAATGATCAAAATATTATTATACCAATTTTTGGAATGTTAACTGGAATTATAATCCCAGTTGCTGCATTTATCTATGTATATTATGAAGGTAAAGGAAAGAGAGAAACAGTCCTTGAAATATCTAAGAATCTTGATGACCCGTCCAAAGTTGAAGAGTTATTAAAAATTTTTGAAGAAAGAAAGAAGGAACCCATTGATTACCGAAGAAGCGGAGTAATAACAATTTTTGTTGGGATTGGTCTTTATCTTCTTTTTAGCTTTAGGAAGTATTTTACAAGGTGTTGGAGCCTTAGTTAGTTTTATAGGTGTTGGAACTTTAATAGCTGGATATCTTTATCCAAAAACGGGTAAAGAATTAACTGACGCTGTTGAAGAATTTGAAAAAAAATAATTTTGGGTAAGAACCACAAAAAACTTCAAAATAATCTTGAGGAACTTAGAAAATCTGCTGGTTTAACTCAGCAAGAACTATCAGTTTCTGCAGAAGTATCAAGAAAGAGTATTAATGCTATTGAGAACGGTATTTATATCCCTTCAACAGTTTTAGCATTAAAGATTGCGAACACACTTAACTGTAAAGTTGAAAACCTATTTAAGCTGCCTGAAGAAAGTTAATTTATGAACTTGGTAAAGAATCAGACTTTGAAAAAATCTTTTTGTTGAAAAATATTAAAATTCCAACTCCTGTACTGATAGCGGTATCGGCAACATTAAAGATGTATTGAAAAAACAAGTAATTTTCTCCTCCTACAAAAGGAATCCATGATGGCCAGGTCCACTCAACCAAAGGGAATTGAAGCATGTCGACTACATGTCCATAAAAAAGAGATGCGTACCCTTTTTCTGGGAATATCTCAGCAATTTTTCCATAACTGTCTGTAAATATTACTCCATAAAACACAGAATCTATAATATTACCCAGTGCTCCTGCAAAGATTAGAGCTAAAGCCCAATTTAAGAGTATTCCACTCTGTTTTTTAATTGAATCGAGGAGCCAGTAACCAAGACCGAAAATCGCAACAATACGAAACAAAGTGAGAACTAGTTTTGATGTAGCTTCAGAAATGAAAGGTATAAAGTCATTGAGTTTTGCACCCATAGCCATTCCTTTATTTTCAACAAAAAGTAGTTTGAAAAACCCCCAATCTAGTATCGCTGGAACACCATAACCCGAAAGAGGATAGTTTAGTTTTATATAAAATTTAGACCCTTGGTCCAATAATAATATTATCAAGATGATACCAAAAGCCCAACTTAGATTAAAATATGTTTTATTTGTGTTCAGAACTATTTTAAGGTTATTTCTGCATATTTTTTGCCTCTATGCTTAAAGTAGCATGTGGAACTAAAAATAATCGCTTCTTATTAATGAGGGCGCCTGTAACTCGACAAATACCATAGGTTTTATTTTCAATTCGAATAAGTGCATTTTTTAAA
>CABYBK010000080.1 GCA_902517245.1 uncultured Bacteroidota bacterium
TTACACAATAGATGATTTTATAAATGACCTACTTCAAAAATCCTATATAAAGCGCAATGGAGATAGTGGTAAAGGGAAAGGAAATGAGATGAAACTAACTCCAAAAACAGAAAAACTTCTTAGAGAGCATGCGCTAAAACAAATTTTTGGGAAACTCAAAAAATCAAGCTCTGGAAATCATAAAACAAAAAAAATAGGTCAAGGTGAAGATAGTACAGGTGAGTTTAAAGCATATCAATTTGGTGATTCAATTGAAAAAATTGATATAACTCAAAGCTTTAAAAATGCCCAGATTAGGTCTGTAGGAAATGACTTTACTCTTCAACATGACGATCTAGTTGTTGAAGATAATTTCTTTAAAACTCAAATGAGCACTGTATTGATGATTGATATAAGTCATAGCATGATTCTCTATGGAGAAGATCGTATTACTCCAGCTAAGAAAGTAGCTATGGCTCTTGCCGAGATGATCACAACACGATATCCCAAAGACACATTAGACATTTTAGTTTTTGGAAATGACGCCTGGCCAATTTCACTTAAAGAAGTCCCTTATCTTGAAGTAGGTCCTTATCATACTAATACAGTTGCAGGATTAGAATTGGCTATGGATTTGCTGCGAAGAAAAAAGAATAGTAATAAACAAATTTTCATGATCACCGATGGGAAACCTAGTTGTTTGAAAATGCCAGATGGTACATATTATAAAAATAGTGTAGGTCTTGACGAAAGCATTGTTGAAAAATGCTATAATATGGCCAGACAAGCAAAAAAATTGCACATCCCAATTACCACCTTCATGATCGCTCAAGATCCGTATCTCCAACAATTTATTCGCAGATTTAGCGAGGCTAACAGTGGAAAAGCATTTTTTACAGGATTGAAAGGTTTAGGTGAGATGATCTTTGAAGACTATGAGAAAAATAGAAAAAAACGCTTAGAATAAAGAAAATAATAATATGAATGCACCAAAAATTAATTCACTAGGAGCCCTTAAAAAAACCGGTTATCAACCACAAAATATTCAGGAAGAATTAGCAAAAAACTTACGCGAAAGATTAAGCAAAGGTAAAACCTCATTTGAAGGTTTAATAGGCTATGAAAATACAGTTATTCCAGATGTGGAACGTGCAATCTTATCAGGACATAATATTAATTTGCTGGGCTTACGTGGACAGGCTAAAACTCGTTTAGCAAGACAAATGACCCAATTACTAGATGAATGGGTCCCTGTGGTTTCAGGCTCAGAAATAAATGATGATCCTTTTTTTCCTATAAGTTTAGAGGCTAAAGAATTAATTGCTGAAAAAGGAAATAATACTCCTATTGATTGGCTACATAGGGATGATCGATTTTTCGAAAAACTTGCAACTCCAGATGTAACTGTAGCGGACTTGATTGGTGACGTCGACCCAATCAAAGCAGCAAACTTAAAACTATCCTATGCTGATGAACGTGTTATTCATTTTGGAATGATCCCACGTGCACACCGTTGTATTTTTGTTTTAAATGAATTACCTGATTTACAAGCAAGAATTCAGGTGGCTTTATTTTCTATTTTGCAAGAAAAAGAAATTCAAATTCGAGGATTTAAGTTAAGATTACCTATTGAAACTCAAATTATATTTACTGCAAATCCAGAAGATTATACTAATCGAGGTAGTATTGTTACTCCTCTAAAAGACAGAATTGGATCACAGATATTGACCCACTACCCTCACACAAGAAAAATTGCAAAAGCAATAACTGCCCAAGAGATAAAAATAAAAGAAGAAATAAAAGCCAATATTCATGTCCCAGAATTGGCTCGAGACATACTTGAGCAGATCAGTTTTGAAGCTAGAAAAAGTGAATATGTGGATGCAAAAAGTGGAGTCAGTACACGTATGAGTATTAGTTCTTTTGAAAACCTTATAAGCACTGCCGAAAGAAGAATTTTAATCAATGGTGAGAAAAATACATGTATACGCATGGCAGATTTCTTGGGAATTATTCCTTCAATAAATGGAAAAGTAGAATTGGTCTATGAGGGGGAACAAGAAGGTGCAGAACAAATATCATATCATTTAATCTCGCAGGCATGTAAAACTCTATTTCCTTCACATTTCCCTGAGATTAAAAAATTAGAAAAAGAAGATGAAAAAGGACCATATGACAAACTTTTGGGTTGGTTTTTAAGTGATAACGAACTATTTTTAGAAGATACTTTAAGCGATGGCCTTTATAAGGATTCCCTTGAA
>CABYBK010000081.1 GCA_902517245.1 uncultured Bacteroidota bacterium
TGATTTATTTGGTTTTTTAATTTTATTTCTATTGATTTTTTTATTTAATCGAAGTAAACAAAAGTTACCAAAAAAGCCAACTAATGACTCTAGGCTACTTAAATTTATAGCTTCAAAAAAAATAGTTAGTGTTATGCTTTTTTGTGTCTTAGGAGTAATGCTATTATCAACTTTAGGACAATGGTTTATCGATGTTTTAAATCAGCATAGTGTATTAAATATTGATAGCCTTTTCTTTAATCAATTTTTTACGCTTTTAATTTTAGCTGATGTTGTAATTCTATTAATTTCATTTCGTTACACAGAAGAATATAGTAAACTAATACGAAATACTGGTTTTATAATTGCCACAATTTTAATTAGACTTTCTTTTTCTGCAGAGAGTTCTTTAGCAATGATTTTAATATTAACAGGAGTTAGTTTTGCTTACTTGATATTACAAATTTTTAACGCAATTGAGAACCCTAAAATTAATTCCACTCTCTAGCAAGTAGTGTATTTTTTAATAGCATTGCAATTGTCATGGGTCCTACTCCTCCAGGAACAGGTGTTATAAAACTTGCTTTTTTTGAAACTTCTTCGTAGGAAACATCACCTTTAATAATATATCCTTTTGCGTTGTTGTTATCTTGAACACGGGTAATTCCAACATCTATAATTACAGCTCCTTCTTTGATCATATTAGCCTTGAGAAATTCTGGCATACCTAGTGCCATTATGATAATATCAGCGGTTCGAGTAAGATCTTCTAGATTTTTAGTATGACTGTGTGCAAGTGTTACTGTAGCATTTCCAGAAATACCTTTTTGACTCATTAAAATACTAATTGGTCTACCTACAATATGGCTTCTGCCAACAACAACACAATGTTTCCCTTTAGTTGGCACATTATAGCGTTCTAATAGCTGCATTATTCCAAAAGGAGTTGCAGGAATAAAAGCTTTAAGCTCGAGAGTCATGCGTCCAAAATTTGCAGGATGAAACCCATCTACATCCTTTTTAGGATCTATTGCTAAAAGAATCTTTTCTTCATTAATATGTTTTGGTAATGGCAATTGGACAATATATCCATCCAAATTGTCATCTTCATTTAATCCTCTAATATGTTGTAATAGATCATCTTCAGTTATGTTAGATTCTAAACGAATTAATGTAGAATCAAAACCAACATACTCACATGATCTAACCTTGCTTCCTACATAAGTGAGGCTAGCCCCGTCATTTCCAACCAATACAGCAGCAAGATGAGGTGGACGTTGACCACGGCTCTTCATAGATGCTACGGTTATCTTAATTTCTTCTTTTATTTCGTTTGAAGTTTTTTTTCCATCTAAAACCATCATATTTTTAACGTATATTTTGCATCATTTGCATCATTTTATTACCCTTACCACCCTGCATCATTTTCATCATCTTACTCATCTGTTCAAATTGCTTTATAAGTTGATTTACTTCTTGAATCGATTTCCCCGAACCTTTAGCAATTCGCATTTTTCTACTGTGATTCATAAGTTTTGGCTGTGATCGCTCTTTAGGTGTCATGGAACTGATTATAACTTCAACTCCTAAAAAGGCATTATCATCAATTTCCATTCCTTTTGTCATTTTTCCAGCTCCTGGTATCATACCTATCAAATCTTTCATATTCCCCATTTTTTTTACTTGTTGAATCTGCGAAAGAAAGTCGTCATAACCAAATTTATTTTTTGCAATTTTTTTATTGATTATTTTGGCTTGTTCTTCATCGAATTGATCCTGTGCACGCTCTACTAAAGAAACTACATCACCCATTCCAAGTATGCGGTCTGCCATGCGATCTGGATAAAAGATATCAATAGCTTCCATTTTCTCTCCGGTCCCGATAAATTTTATAGGTTTATCAACTATAGACTTAATTGAAAGTGCAGCTCCCCCTCGTGTATCTCCATCAAGCTTGGTCAAGACAACGCCATCAAAATTTAAAATATCATTAAAGGTTTTAGCAGTATTAACTGCATCTTGTCCTGTCATGGAATCAACTACGAAAAGTGTTTCTGAAGGATTTACAGCAGTATGGATTGATTTTATTTCATTCATTAACACTTCATCAATAGCCAATCGTCCTGCGGTATCAATAATAACAACGTCATTTTTGTCTTTTCTTGCTTTCTCTAATCCAGCTTTTGCAATTTTGATTGGATTTTTTTCCTCTCTATCAACATATAAGGATGACCCTACTTGATCAGCCACTGTTTCCAA
>CABYBK010000082.1 GCA_902517245.1 uncultured Bacteroidota bacterium
AATTATATCCAATGGAACTTTCTGCTTCTAATGAATTAAATAATTCTTCTCTTGGGATGACTGTATCTAATATTTGTCCTTGCTCTTGGAGTTTATCTAATTTTTCTATTGCAACATTATAACCTAAAACAGTGTATCCCACTGATGAATTAGTGAAATCAAAATATAGTTGCCTAAAGGCGGGAGCTTTAAAACCATAGCCAATGGAACCCTTTAAAGAAAAATTGCTGGTACTCTTATAGTTCATGGCAATCTTTGGACTGAATTGATTTTTATATTCAGAATGATTATCAAAGCGGCCTCCAATAATTAAGTTGAACTTTTCATGTAAATTAATATCAGACTGAAGAAATATATATTGTGAATTAAAACTCACCTTTTCATCAAAAAATGTTCTTTCTAATCCATCATTTTGAAATCCTACCCCTCCAGTAAATTTTATATAATCTTTTAAAATGTAATTACTTCGGGCCTCAGATCTAAATAATTTTTGATCAAAAAAACTGTTGCTTAATGTTTGAGCTGTTATAGAGTTATTTATATATTCATTTACATCATAATTAGTAAAATAAAATTCATAATCTATTTTTAATATTTCGCTTAATTTGTGATTCAACTTAAAATATAAATTCAAGTCTTTTTCTCTAGTATCTCCTTCAAAAAATATATCATTAATTGTAATTTCTGTATCCTGATTTTGGTCAAAGAACCTTAGTGAAAGAGTTGATGAAAGTTTATTATTAAAATTATTGGAAATCTTACCGTTAAATGAATAGTTCCTAAAGGGATTTAAGGTTTGACCGATGATTTCAGGTTCAAGGTCATACCCAGAAGTAGATAGTCTATTTATAAAAAAAGTATAATTAGATTCTTTAACTGTTTTTTTTATTTCTACATTAACATCATGTTGATTAAATGTTCCTAACCGATAAGATAAATTTCCGTTTATCTCCTCAGATTCGGATTCTTCTGTTATAATATTTATTACTCCTCCTAGTGCCTCGGAACCATATAGACTACTTGATGGTCCTTTCACTATTTCAATTTGCCTAACATTACCCAATGTTATTCGGCTTAAATCAAAATTACCCGATCTCCTTCCAATTAGAGGAACACCATCAATAAGAATCTGAATATAATCAGACGAAATACCCTGCATTTGCACTCCCTTAAAACCACTCTGATCTTGAACTATATTGATGCCAGTTTGCTCAACTAAAATTTCGTTTAATCTTATAGTACCCGACTGATTGATTTTTTCCTTTGGAATTAAAATCACGGGCAATGGTATTGAAGATAATTGTCTTAAGGATCTAGTTGCAGTTATTATAACTTCATCAAGAATTTTTGTGCTGATAGAATCTTTTTCCATTTCCTGAGCAAATAAATTTCCAAAAAGCATTAAAAAGAAAATTTTAACTAACCGATTTTTTGTTATCATTTAACTAATATTTCTTTTTTGAGTACAAATATATTAATTATTCTTATTAAGACTAAATATAAATAACTATTTTTGCTTCATAAAAACAATCCAAAAACGCAACCGATGAAAATAATTCCTAAAATAATTTTAGCTCTTGTAATGATATCAACTAATGCCCAAAAAAAACAGAAACAAGATGCTCAAGCCATAAAAAAAATGTGTGGATGTTTTGAGGTCAACTATAATTTTGCTGAGACATTTAACTATTCAAATGATGATGAATATCAGCCCTCAAAAACAAAAGTAATGAGTGGTTTAGAGTGGGCCGGTTTGGTTCTTGATGAAAATAATTCAATATCGATTCAGCATATTTTACAGGTTGGCGATCCATCAAATCCAATGGTTGTTAAACACTGGAGACAGGACTGGATTTATGAAAATACTGACTTCTACATGTATAATTCGAATAACAAATGGGATTTCCAAAAAAAGAATCAAAAAGAGGTTAAAGGACAATGGTCACAAAAAGTATATCAAGTAGATGACAGCCCTAGATATGAAGGATCTGGATCTTGGGTTCATGTTGATGGAAAAAGTTATTGGGAAAATAAAACTTCAGCACCATTACCAAGGCGAGAATATACAATTCGAAGTGATTATAATCTAACAATGCGAGGTAATCGAATTGAAATAAAAGATTATGGTTGGTTACATGATCAAGATAATGATAAAGTAATCCGTGAAGAGGGCAAGGA
>CABYBK010000083.1 GCA_902517245.1 uncultured Bacteroidota bacterium
GGTTTTTCATTTGATAAAGTCCCGTTTATTATTCAATTAGCAAGAATACCAATAATTAATATGCTTCTCCGCTGGTTTACACCAAAAAGTTTTATTAAAAAAAACCTAGAGGAAGTATATTTTAATGATTCCTTAATTACACAGAAGTTAATTAGTCGTTATCATGATCTTACATTGTTTGAAGGAAACAGAAATGCATTTATTGATCGAGCAAATATTAAACGTGAAGATTATTCTTTTAGAATGCAAAATATAAAAACACCTACGCTGATTCTTTGGGGAGAAAATGATGCTTGGATTCCAGTTGGTGATGCTAGTAAATTTAAAAATGCTATTGAAAATTCAAAAATCTTCATAATGCCTGAAACAGGTCATGTACCTATGGAAGAGAAACCATTAGAAAGTCTTGGAATTGTATTTGATTTTATAGAATAAAATAACCCAAATTCATAAGGTGTAATTTTCATGTTATTTTTAATTTTATGCCATGAAGAAAAAATGGAGTACACCAAGTCAGATTATTTTTCAATTAATTCTTATTATTCTTGTTTTAGTGGCATACAATCTCTATACAGGTAAACTTAAATTTTAATTATAATTTTTGATTCTAAGCTGTTAGAGTTGAGTTCTAAATTTAAAACAATGAAAAAAATCAATATTCTTTTATTCTTATTTATTTCTTTTGTTCAGTCACAAGGAATTATTGGACAGCAGACAAATCCTGATAACAAATACATCTTTAAAAGAGGGAGTTATGATGGAATAGGAAAGTGGTATATGGGAAGGGAAATTGCTCATGTAATGGGATTCCAAGGAATTAATTGGCTTGAAAGACAAAATAGAGACAAAGAGGAAAATGTTTCTAATTTAATCAATAATATGAATATTAAATCTAATGATATTGTTGCAGATATTGGAGCTGGCTCGGGTTATCATGTATTTAGAATTGCTCCTTTAGCAAATCAGGGGTTTGTCTTTGCAGTAGATATTCAAAGTGAGATGTTGATGGAAATTGATAAAAACAAAAAGTCTAAAAACATAACTAATATTGAAACAATTCTTGGAAGTGAAAAAAGCGTTCAGTTAAATAAAAATTCTGTCGATAAGGTTTTAATGGTTGACGTTTATCATGAGTTTAATTTCCCGATAGAAATGATGACCTCAATAAAAAATGCATTGAAACCTAATGGCCAATTATTCTTAATCGAATATAGAGGTGAGGATTCAAAAGTTCCTATCAAAACAATACACAAAATGACTGAAAAACAAGCTGTTTTAGAAATGGAAGCCGCTGGTTTTCAGCTTAGGGAAAACATGAATAATCTGCCTTGGCAGCATTGTATGATTTTTACAAAAAAATAATTTTTTATTTTTTACATAGGGTTAAAAACAAACTAAAGGTATATTAGTTATGATCCTTATAATTTGAATTAATGAAAGAAACTTTTCTAAAAAAAGGCTTTGCAAAGTTCCCAAAATTTATAAACAAAAAAGAGGTAGATAAAATCAGATTTATTTACGATCAAATTTTACATGACCTCAAGGGCTCTTCACATTTAAGGAGTGATTTGAGTGGTAAAGGAAATTTTGGAGAAGAAAAAATTACCCAGATTATGGCTCCAAGTAAAATTTTAAAAATTCTGAAGAATAGTGAAACTTATAAAAAGGCATCTATACATGCAAAATATCTCTTGGGGGAAGATATGTCTTTCGATTTTGACATGTTAATAAACAAAAGACCATATACCGATGAACCTACACCGCTTCATCAAGATGCAGCTTATTGGATCAAAATGCCGGATAAGCGTTCTATTAGTTTTTGGATAGCAATTGATGATGCTTTCAAGGAAAATGGATGCATGTGGTTTATACCTAGGAAGAAATTTAAAATTGAACAACATATCCCAACTATAAAAGGTGGGGCATTGATTTGTGATATGGCAAGTGATAAGGCAGTTTGCATTCCTTTAAAAGCTGGAGATGCAACTTTTCATGATGGATTTACCCCTCATTTTAGTAAAGGAAATAAAACAGATTCAAATAGAAGAGCAATAATTCTAAACTTCCGGCCTAAAGCTATGATCGAATTAGAACGTTCTAAAGGA
>CABYBK010000084.1 GCA_902517245.1 uncultured Bacteroidota bacterium
CGTCACCTACATTTTTTAGATATGTAGACTGGATACTTACTGTACCTCTAATGTGTGTTGAATTTTATTTAATTCTTAAAGCAGCAGGTGCTACAAAACAATTGATGTGGAAAATGATTTTCGCTTCTGTTGTTATGCTAGTTACTGGATATTTTGGAGAGGCTGTGTATACAAGTCAAGCCCAAGTTTGGGGTCTAGTATCAGGTATCGCATATTTCTACATAGCGTATGAAATATGGTTAGGTGGTGCTTCTAAATTAGCTGCAGCAGCCGGCGGAGCTGTTCAATCTGCGCACAGATCACTATGTTGGTTTGTACTAGCTGGTTGGGCAATCTATCCTATTGGATATATGGCTGGTACTGAAGGATGGTATAGTGGTATTTTTGGTGGTCTTCAAATGGACGTTATTTATAACGTTGGTGATGCCATCAATAAAATTGGGTTTGGACTAGTTGTATATCAATTAGCTGTAGACTCAAAATAATATAATCTTTCGCAGTAAAATGCTACAAAAAACCGCTCTTTCGAGCGGTTTTTTTTTACATATTATCAGGTACTTCAATCCCTAGAAGCTTGGATGCATTAGATATAACTTCGGCTACTTTAAATGACAGTGCAATTCTGAAATTTCTAATATGTTTATCCTCAGCCCCCAGAATAGATAAGTTTTGATAAAAAGTATTGTAACTTTTTACTAAATCGTACAAGTAATTAGCAACTAATGCTGGACTGAAATGTTCCGCAGCCAATTTTATAATATCCGGGTAACGACATAGTTGTTTAATCAATTCACGCTCCTTTAAATCCAAACTCAAAGTATTATCAATTTCATTAATTTTTGTTGTTACTCGCTTAATTAGAGTTTTAATTCTCGCATGAGTATATTGAATAAATGGCCCTGTATTTCCATTAAAATCAATTGATGCTTTAGGATCAAAAAGTATACTTTTTTTGGGGTCTACCTTAAGAATAAAATATTTTAAAGCACCAAGGGCAATAATTTTATATAATTTATTGCGTTCGTTTATTGATATCGCATCTAACTTTCCAACCTCTTCAGAAATTAACTTTGCTTGAGTAATCATATTAGAAATTAAGTCATCCGCGTCTACTACAGTACCTTCTCTGCTTTTCATTTTACCACTTGGCAAGTCTACCATACCATAACTTAAGTGATAGAGATACTGGGACCAATTAAAACCCATCTTTTTTAAGATTAGAAACAATACTTTAAAATGGTAGTCTTGTTCATTCCCAACGGTATATACCATCCCCTTAAGTTTTGGGTGATCCTCTAACCGTTTTAAGGCCGTTCCTAGATCTTGGGTCATATAAACTGATGTTCCATCTTTTCGTAATAAAAGCTTTTGATCTAAACCTTCATCGCTTAGATCGATCCACACCGAGCCATCTTCTTTTTTGTGGAATACTTTTTTTTCTATACCTAAATCAATTATTTTTTTTCCTAGTAAATAAGTATCGCTTTCATAATAATAAGAATCAAATGAAACTCCTAAGTTTTTATATGTGATATCAAAACCATTGTATACCCATTTATTCATTTTTTCCCACAGATCTCGAACTTTTTTATCATTAGCTTCCCATAGACGGAGCATCTTTTGAGCTTCAAGCATTATTGGGGCTTTCTGCTTTGCTTCATCTTCCAAAATTCCATCACTAATTAAGCTTTCAATCTGTTTTTTATATTCCCGATCGAATATGACATAATATTTACCTACTAATTGATCTCCCTTTACATCTGTATCGTATGGTGTCTCTCCATTTCCAAATTTTTCCCATGCAACCATAGACTTACAAATATGAATACCGCGGTCATTAATAATTTGAGTTTTAATAACTTTATTTCCATTCGCCTCGAGAATTTTAGCTACTGAATATCCTAAAACATTGTTCCGTATGTGACCCAAATGAAGAGGTTTATTAGTATTAGGAGATGAAAATTCTACCATAATTTTAGGGGCATTTTTAGTTGCAATTTTATGCC